>QVQF01000093.1 GCA_003584895.1 Methylococcales bacterium | reverse complement strand
AACTACATTGACAATTTCCGTTTCTGAAGGTGTGGTGGAATGCTGGTGACACCTTTAGCTATCAGCAAATCTTCGCAAGATTGTACATGTTCATATTCTCCAGCATTAGTAGCTATCATCAAGTAAACAGGGATAGCAAATGAAGGGTCTGGTAATAAATTCATCGCGTTTTCAATCAAACGAAAAGACTCAGCATTATGTCCAAGTGTCTTCATAGAAATAGCGTAGTTAAGATTTAAAATCGGATCCTTCCCCAGTTTAAGCGATAGCGTATGTTGTTTGATGCATTCATCAAAATCGCCTTCTACTGAAGCAATCATACCTAATGCCATTGCCGTTAAAGATGGATTAATGTGTATGAGTCTTTTAGCGTCATTTTTGAGGCGCTGTGAATTGAGCTCATCTAATTTAGTTTGAGATAAGGCATACTTTTCGGTGGTATCGATAATGTTATTTAAAACGGCGGTGAGTTCTTCAGACATTTTTGGATGCTCTTTGTTGATTGATTAGGTGCTGTAGATAGTCTAATGACTCAGATCTTATGTGTTACTGGGTTCATAGTCGTTAATCACTTTAAAGATGTCTTCGTATTTCACTTCTGACCTTTCCACTTCGGTTCTAAAAGCAGCGTGAAAGTGATCTAAATTATAAGGGGTTATTAAAGCCAGACCGCCCGCTATTTGCTCATTCATTATGGTAATCATATTTTCATCTTTTTCTATTTCTAACCAAAAAAATAGCTGGTCTTCAATTAATTCAACTAAGGTGCCTGGATCTTTAATATGATGTTTTTTTGCTAGCGCCTTTAACAGAAAAGTAATGAAAGGAAAGGCATCAAGGTCTATGTTTGACTTTAATATTAAGGTGCTAAAATAAACTCTTATGAGTGCCTGAGTACTGATGCTGCCTTGAATTCGAACTAATTCATCATAATATATTTTAACGTCTTGATAATGGCCGGTATCAAAAGCCACAACTATTTCAGAATCAATTAAATCAACTGGTTTGGGCATTACTTTCATGATGCTTTGCATTAATCGATAAGATTCTGCGTGTTTGCCTAATGTTCGCATCGACATTGAACGGTACATTACGTAATGCGGCTTGCGGCTTAACTTAATGGCGATTGCATGTTGACGTTCAGATTCTTCTAAATCGCCTTCAACTGAAGCGATAAGGCCATACGCAGAGGCACCTAAGGCTTGGTTTTCAGTTATTATTTTTTTAGCCTCCTTTTTCATGCGTATTACTGTAAAAGCATCTGGATGTGTTTCGTTTAGTGCATACACGGACAATTGATCCAATAATTTTTGAAAAAGGGTGGATGTGTTTTTTGACATTAGATCTTCTCCATTCCAACTAGTTAAGCTAGGATTTAGCCTTGAACTTAGGCTAATGTTAGTTTGATAGTAATGAGCATGTGCGTTAGAAAAAGATTATAGTCAATTACGTTAGATTATAATACTGCTAACTTAAAATAATATTAGGGGATGTGCTACGATTTGAGTCTAATTGCTTTCTTTTCAAGGTGTTAAGGTCAACGAATCATTGTATGAAAACTCAATAACTGGGGTTCCAGTTGCAGCATTAATTTTGTCTGCAACTTTTGAAGGTGTGAATTAAGGCATTAGTCCCAGTAAAGACACTACGTCCATGCTGAGACTTAATTCTAACGGAAACGATTATTTTGAAAAGGCAATATAGCGGCGATAGGGTGAATCGTTTTTCCAAGTAAAGGCTTCAGTGTAATAGTGCATTAAGGCGAGATAACCGAGTAAGCCTAAGGTAATGGCCTTGTGGATGCTGACGCCAAAGAAAAACTCGCTAAGATGACTAATGAAGTCATCACCATAGGCTTGTAATGCAAAGGCTAAAGCAAACGAACTCAGCGGCAAAACGATTAATAATGGAATATGAAATAATCTGGCAATACCATAGATGAAGTTATGTGGCTTAGCATGGTGTCGATTGTAATCGTGAGTGACATAAAAAGTATAGGCCGTGGCATCATGCACCAATCGTGGCACTAATATGGCTAAAAAATAATACTGTTGTATATATAGATAAAAGCTACTGAGCACTAAAAAGATATTGGCCCATAAAAAACAGCGTCCAAAGAGGCTGCTTACATAGCGTTGGCAATAAATGCCAAATAGGATGATGCTGATACATAAGAGTCCTGCGCTTTGCTTTATCCAAAACGTTTGCTGAACATCTAAGCTATTCTTTAAAAAAATACCTACATAGATGATTAAGCCTGCAACTACGCTAAGCCATAATAAAACATAAAAAGCCCAGTTAGGTAATCGATAGACACTACGCGCCACGCCATGCTGTTGCTTAATAACATGGTAGACCGTCCACGCGGCGACTAACACATAGAAGACTTTATAAGGTATAAACAAACTACCTAAACCAAAGACGATGGCAATAGCCATGGTCATGAGCATTAATTTACGACTATAGGTTGTGAGATAATCGCTATTACTAGTTAATAGCAAGGTACTGGCTATAATATGGGGCGTTCCGAATAGAATTTGAAAGACTATAAAATGATTAGGGCTGCTGGGTAAATGGTTTTGTAAATAGCCTTGCCAAAAACTCGCATCGATAAGTTGTAGGGCTAAGCACAGTGGAATAATGGCATACAGCGCTAATAGCCACTTAAAGGAGATGCTTAACTTAAGCTCATCGGATAAGCGGGTAGCGTTAATGTTAATTGCTGACATGATGTCCCTGTTTTTATTATTATTGTTATTATCGTGGAAACCTAGCGCTAAATTATACTGCTTATTTAATCCCTACATGCATTGCTTACCATTTATTTATGATGAACTCACAATTTCAGTTACACGAACGTTTGCAACAAGACTGCATACTCATCGGTCGTTTTAGTTTATGCCAGTTATTGATGATGAATGATAGCCAATTTCCTTGGTTTATTTTGGTGCCTGAAAGAGCTGATATTAAGGAAATATATCAGCTGAGTGTCGCTGATCGCCAATTATTAAGCGAAGAATCCTGCTTTCTTGCAGAAAATATGGCGGATCTTTTTAAGGCCCATAAGATGAATATGGCGGCGATTGGTAATATGGTGCCGCAATTACATATACATCATATAGTGCGTTATCAAACGGATAAAGCGTGGCCTGCGCCAGTTTGGGGTAAATTTATTGCTGAGGCTTATACTGAGCAACAAATTATTGAGCTTACTGATAAAGTAAGAACTCAGTTAAAGATGTAAGGTTGCTAGGCTTACTTGGAGTAAAACTGCTTTAGCTAGTTTTACTAGCAACAGCTGAAGCTGTTGCACTTCAGCCCTGTTAATTAACTGTTTGCTATTTATTAGCTCGGTGTTTAATGATTTCGTCTACCACTGCCGGATCGGCTAGCGTTGAGATGTCACCTAGATTATCTAATTCATTGGCCGCTACTTTACGTAGAATACGACGCATGATTTTGCCTGAACGTGTTTTAGGTAAGCCAACGGCCCATTGAATAATGTCGGGGTTGGCGATGGCACCAATTTCAGACCTTACCAGCGCAATTAGTTCTTTACGTAGCTCTTCACTAGGCTTTACTCCGACATTCAAAGTGACGTAAGCATATATGCCTTGGCCTTTAATGTCATGGGGATAACCTACTACAGCTGCTTCTGCAACCTGAGGATGTAATACTAAGGCACTTTCCACTTCGGCGGTACCCATACGATGACCAGAAACATTAATGACATCGTCAACGCGTCCGGTAATCCAAAAATAACCATCAGCATCACGGTTGGCGCCATCACCGGCAAAATAATAACCGGGATAGTTTTTAAAATAGGTTTCGACAAAACGTTGATGATCGCCATACAGTGATCGAGCTTGTCCAGGCCAAGGGCGACTAATAACTAATATGCCTTCAGCAACACCTTCTATGATGTGGCCTTGATTATCCATGATCTCAGGTATGATGCCGAAAAAGGGCAGGGTGGCTGAGCCGGGTTTTAAAGGTGTGACGCCGGGCAAAGGTGTAATTAAAATACCGCCGGTTTCGGTTTGCCACCAAGTGTCCATAATGGGGCAGCGATCATTGCCTACTACATGGTAATACCATTCCCATGCTTCGGGATTAATCGGTTCTCCTACGCTGCCTAGTATACGTAAACTACTACGATCTGTACGAGTAACAAAGTCATTGCCCTGTGCCATCAAGGCTCGGATGGCGGTAGGGGCGGTATAAAAAATATTCACCTGATGTTTATCGATTACGCGCCAAAATCGATCGGCTTCTGGATAAGTGGGTACGCCTTCAAATAACAAGGTCGTTGCACCATTACATAAAGGGCCGTAGATCATATAAGAATGACCGGTGACCCAACCTATGTCGGCAGTACACCAATAAATATCACCATCGTGGTAGTCGAATACATATTTATGGGTCATAGCGGCATATAACAAATAACCGCCGGTGGTATGCAATATGCCTTTAGGTTTACCTGTGGAGCCTGATGTGTAGAGTATGAATAAGGGATCTTCTGCGTCCATTTCTTCGGCTGGACAAATACTGGATGCCTCGCTCATTGCTTGCTCATACCAAAGGTCACGTTGTTCATGCCAATCTACCGAATTGCCAGTATTCTTAATAACGATGACTTTCTTAAGCTGTGGACAAGAGGCTGCGGCTAGATCGACATTGGCTTTAATGGAAATTGTTTTACCACCGCGATAACCTTCATCTGCACAAACAACATAATGACAATCAGAATCTAATAGTCGGTCTTTTAAGGCTTCAGCAGAAAAACCACCAAAAACAACAGAATGT
Organism: Methylococcales bacterium; assembly: GCA_003584895.1. Classification (GTDB taxonomy): domain Bacteria; phylum Pseudomonadota; class Gammaproteobacteria; order Methylococcales; family Methylomonadaceae; genus Methylobacter_C. The sequence goes on along the minus strand of QVQF01000093.1, from coordinate 18,126 downwards.
ACCGCGCCTATACGCGTACAAGCTAACATTACGCTAGCGGCCTCGCTGATCATAGGTAAATAAATGCAAACCCGATCGCCTTTTTTAACGCCTTGAGCTTTTAGAACATTCGCAAATTTACAGACGTCCTCGTGCAATTGACGGTAGGTGATTTTTTTATCATGAGTAGGATTATCACCTTCCCAGATTATAGCGACTTGCTCAGCACGCGTTTCGAGATGTCTATCAATACAGTTGACGCTAACGTTAAGCGTAGCGCCTTCAAACCAACGAATAAAACCAGTCGGATAGTCGTAGTTCATGACTGTATGCCAAGGTTTATTCCACGTTAGAAATTGCTGTGCTTGCTCTGCCCAAAAGACCTCAGGTTGTTCTACGGACTGTTTGTAAAGTGTTCGGTAGCTTTCGGCGTTAATGTGCGCTGATGCGGCTATCTCAGGTTTTACATCATAAATTTTAACGTTTGACATGCGTTAATCCTCTATTGGGCTGAGTGATGGGTCTGATTGGACTTGTGTGGCGTATATTACCCTATAATAACTAAGCTTAAAACTATTCTTGTAGTCGCGTAATCCAGGGATCTTTAGCATAAGGATCTACATGAAAGGTCAGTGATTCTGGCTTATGTAATAAGCCATCTACACCTGAAGCATTTGGATTTAACTGCCTCTTTTCAACAAAATCAACCAGTCGTCTAGCATTATATATAACCAGTACACGATTACCCGTGCTGCTGTGATAAATTTGGAAACCAACGTTAGTTTCTGAGAAAAATGGATTTCTATTAATCAGTTCTTCAAGTTTATTGTGATCATTTTGAGCTAAATTACTTAAAATAGAATCCTGATGGTTTTTTAACAACAATTCAAGATAAGGTTTTAATGTCCCTGCTAGTTGCTGCTGTTGCAGCTTACGAATTTCTTGATCAGAAAATGAAAAACTTTCGGCAACTAAATAGTGTCGATCTTTTTCACCATCATTGGCGAATAAGGATAGTTTATCTAATTGTTGATGTTCTAGAGCATTAAAAAAGGATCGAGGTGCACGTATATGTTTATCAACGGTCACGACCCAAGGTAATGCTCGCCCTGTGGTTTCATAACGTTCTTTAACACTATCAATCACACTAGAGCGAATTAGCTCATATTCACGATCTTTAGGTTTAACGATAAAAGCATCAACAGCCGTTATTTGCGTATGAAAACCAGCCTCTGCGAATTGTTCGATAATAGTTGAATAACGCGGTTGATAAGGAATGCCTGTGCCATCATAAAGTAGGTTGATATGATTCTTTTTGGCATGTTCGGCGACGGCATCTCTTAATCTATTGGCAAAGGGCTCTACATAAACATAATCATCACTATGATGACTTGCAGCTGTCAGTACTTGATAAAGATCACTCTTTTTTCGAAACTCATCTAAAGAGGCTATGACATAATTATCGCTACAATGCGCCTCGGCAATATCTTCAACCGCTGTTTTTCCAGCACCTGCTCCACCCATAGACATAAATAACATCGGTTTTGTGACAGGCCATTTACCCTTAAATAGTTGTTCTTTTTCAATATCTAGTTTATTTATAATTTTACTTAAGCGTCCATGTGCAATCTCTACGGCTCGCTCCAGACGGCTATCATCATTAGCAGAACTAATTAATAGCTCTTTAAGTTCGGGGATTTTTACCAAATCAAATATGGTTGCTTTATTGCCTTGGCACTGCTTTAGCAACTCTACTAATTCAGTGTGGGCAGGTGTGCGTAACCCCGTCAGCATGTTAATGTCTAAACAAAATAAAGGTGCCGCACCATCTTCATTAATACTAATGCCGTCGATTTCATAACATCCAGATTTCCTAATATCTTCAGTGCCTGGTAAATAACCTATCATTATTTCAAGGGTGCATAACGGGTAATCTGCTAAATGCTTACCGGCACTGAATAGTTCTTTTTTAATATTATCTAAGGGCACTAAGCCGCCATTGACAGCCACTAAGCAGTTTATGCCGTCTTCGGTGGTATGAGATAAAAAAGGAATGCCGGAAATAAAATGTTTGTTTTCTGGCCATTTGCCATAAGCGTTGGCTTGATTTTGTAAGCTTTTACTGCGCGTAGGATCTAGTGCGTGCTCGAAAGCTAAGGTAATTTCTCTAAGCGTACTGTCAGGATTATGCAATGCGACGGCATCGCTAGTATCGATACGCCTAAAATCTATTCCTTGTTCATAAACGCTTTTAATGGCGGGTAATTTACCTAACATAGTGATGAAAAAATCCAGCGTTAAGCGATTACCATAACTAAAAGGCCGGACTTCACGCATTCTTTGATAAAAGCTTGCCAATCTTTCTGCTATATTATCGATTTTGATGACGAATCCGTTATTATCAAAAATAGCAGTATCGTCATTGTCATTCTCATCATCTAAAACTAAACGTTCTATTGTTTCACGAAAGGTTTTACGTTTGTCCGGATCGGTCATAGTACCCGGGCGATGAGTAACGGTAGGTTGTTCCTTCCAGTCTTGAAACATTTCTCGATGGATACGAGAGAATAGGGCGGTTAAATAAGTAACACGTTTGGTTTGATCATGAGAAACAGTACCCTCTGCTTCTTGCTGTAAAGTTGATAATAATTTTGTGCCCTGTGAAATAGCTAATGCAGTTCGCAATTTCTTAAGTTGTCTGTAACCAGAAATCCTAGGGATATTCATTGTATTCATCATGATAACTATATAATCGTATGTTCTAATCTTGAGTGGCAGCTCATAATATTTGCTATGCTACACAAGTAAGCTAATTAAATATCCAATATCAACAAAACATCTACCCTCAAGAGTTCAGTATGAGTTTCATGGAAAATTACGCCTATTATAGTTATTTAACAGCCTCCGTAGCCAATTTGTTTTTGTTACTTTTTTCTTTAAGAGACTTTAAAAAGAATCCTGTATTGAAGCCCCTACTGATAGCTATAGTTTTATCGCTACTATGGTCAGGGTATATTACCTATGCTATTTATCATGATAATTTATTAACCTCGGCGACTTTGCCGTTAGAGACCCTGCGTGATACAGCCTGGTTTTTATTATTAAGATCATTAATCGTAAAGCAGCAAGATAAGAATAATTTAACGATATCAAGCTATACAATCTTGAGCATAGCGTTAGCTATGATAATAGGGCTTGTTTTCATCTTAGAAATCTTTAGTGAATTGCGTTATCAGGTACAACAGCTAATCGGTCAGGATATTCGAATTTTTGCTCATGTTATTTTTGCTATTTTAGGTTTGATTTTAGTAGAGCAGCTCTATAGAAATGCAGCACTGGACTTACATTGGACCATCAAGTTCTTATGTGTAGGGCTGGGAGCATTGTTCGGAATAGATTTTATCGTTTACAGTAAGTCACTGTTATTTGCACAAATAGATTTTATGCTGTGGAATTCACGGGGCTTTCTTAATGCTTTAATTGTGCCTCTATTAGTTATTTCAGTGCGCCGTTTGCAAACTAATATGAGTGCATACATCAAAGCGCCTAGGAAAACTCTATTTCATACAACAGTGCTGATAGTAACGGGCGCTTATCTTGTGCTTATGTCATTAGCTGGTTTTTATATCAGAGATTATGACGGTAGTTGGGGTGGTGTTGCCCAGATAATATTTGTATTTTTAGCGCTTATGACATTATTAATATTGTTAATGTCAGGTAAAGTCAGATCCATGACTAAGGTTTATTTTAATCAGCACTTTTTTAATTACCGCTATGATTATCGTGACATTTGGATCGAATTAAGTAAAACCATAGCACAACTCGATTCTGTTAATGAATTATCTGGCGTAATTATTAAAACATTAATGACATTAACTGAAACCTCAGGAGGCGCTTTATGGTTAAGAAATGATCAAGATGATTTTTATATGTCTGAAGAAATAAACTTAAACATGCCGTCATCTCAGATCATAAAAACTAATAACTCCTTAATTTCGTTTATGAACAAAAAACAATGGGTGATTGATTTTGTTGAATTTGCAAATACACCTGATGTTTATAACGAGGTGGATTTGTCACCGTGGCTAGGTAAAGATCAGAGTATTAGTTTAATTGTGCCATTATTTCGACAAAATAAATTAGTTGCTTTTGTCGTATTAGCTAAAGCCAAAATTAATAGGCAGCTCATGTGGGAAGACCATGATTTATTAAAAACAGTAGGTATGCAATTAACGAATGCTCTGGCACTAAGTCATACCAGTGAGGCATTATTCAGGTCACGTCAGTTTGAAGCTTATAACCAGCTTTCTGCTTTTTTAGTGCATGACCTTAAAAACTTAGTAGCCCAAGTATCATTAATTGTAAAAAATTCGGAAAAACATAAATATAAGCCCGAATTTATAGATGATTCCATAGCAACTTTGGAAAATGTGGTTTGTAAGATAGACAATATTTTGGGGCAACTTAAAAAAGGCTGGGTAAAAAAAGATTTTATAACTCTACTTAATCTTAGTGAGGTAATTGAAGACGTAATCTTGCAGCAACAGGGTCATAAGCCGGCTTTACACTGCATCATGACGTTAGATAAATGTGAGGTTTTAGGTGAAAAAGAAAAGCTCACGGCTATACTTGGGCATTTAGTTCAAAATGCACAAGAAGCCACCGATGATCATGGCGCAGTGCAGATAGTGTTGAGCAAGGATGAACACTATGCTGTTATCAAAATTATCGATAACGGAGTCGGCATGGATGCTAAGTTTGTTGCTGAACGGTTGTTTAAACCCTTTGATACCACAAAAGGCAATGCTGGTATGGGTATCGGAGTTTATGAAGCGCGCGACACCATCGTAAAATATAATGGCGTATGTGATGTAGAAAGTAATTTAGGGGTTGGCACTACTTTTACCATTAAATTGCCCTTAGCTAAATGATAAGTTATTATTTAGTTGTCTTAAGTAATAGATTTTATAGTGCCTTTAATGTTATTACTCTATGCAAATTATTTTTCTAACAGCCCTTAGTCGTTCATTTAGTATATAATCCATATCCTAATTATCTGCAGTATACGAACAAATCGCTGTTAACCATTCATTATCCGTAATATCTGTATTTTATTTTTACCTTTTTATCGTTATTCTTTTGAGGAATTGTTATGTTTAAAAAACACTTAATCGCCCTAGCAGCATTAACTAGCCTAGGTCTATTTTCGCCTGTTCAGGCTGATGATACAGTAGACAAAAGATGGTATGTCTCACCATTCGGCTCTTTTATTCAACCCGGTGGTGATCGTAACACTGAAGGTGGGTGGGGCGGCGGTATGGGCATGGGTAAAATACTTAATGAACATTTTAATGTCGAATTAAAAGGCTTTTATCAAGGTTTTGATAGCGTCAATAAAAATGGTCGTTGGGATGTAACCGGTGGCACAGCAGATATTCAATACTTCATTTCAAGAGGAACTTTTTCACCGTACACCGTTATCGGTTTAGGTGCGATAAATTCTAGCCATAATGGCAATAGTGGTACTGGCTTTATTGGTGAAGCAGGCGCTGGTGTCACTTATGAAATGCACGATAACTTCCTACTACGTAGTGATGTTCGTTATCGTTACAACAATAATGCGGGTGCAAACCTACAGCCAGGTACCAACGAATTTAACGACATGGTTGTTAATTTGGGCTTTGTAGTTCCTTTTGGTGCTAAACCTAAACATGTTGTTGCGCAAAGCCCAGCACCAGCTCCAGTAGCTACTCCGGTTGTTCAGGCTCATACAACTGATTGCTCAACTTTAGACAGTGATCATGATGGTGTTAATGACTGTGCTGATCAGTGCCCTAATACGCCAGCTGGTGCACATGTTGCTATTAATGGCTGTTGGACAGTCGAAGTTAAGTTTGACAATGATAAAGCTATTATTAAGCCACAATACTTCTCAAATCTTGATAATGCCGCTAATATCATTAAAAATAATCCAGAATTGATTATTGAAGTTCAAGGCCATACCAGTAAAACTGGCAGCTTAAAACATAATATTAAGTTATCAGAAAGCCGTGCCTTAGCGGTTAAAAAGTATTTGGTACATGATACTCATTCACCGCATTTAACTACACAAGGTTATGGCTGGACGCGTCCTATTGATACTAATGATACTGAAGAGGGACGTAGTAATAATCGTCGCGTACAATTAGAAGTCAATGGTAACCAAGCTAAATAAGTCTGACGTAATGTGTAAGTTGGGTTGATGCTGTTTCAGCCCAACACTTATGTCGTGAAGTACTGTTGGGTTGCTAATAGTTGCAACCCATTCTACAGATAAATGTATTATTTGCTTTATCATAGCTCTATCGAAGATTTCGCGATAAGCTTACCTCAACGTATTATCTCCCCATTCTTATTTATGTCTTCTCTGTGCATGTTCTTTCTAGGAGCGCACCTGATACTTGGCAAGCTTGGCTATTCATTGAAAAAATTTGTCTATAATGCGATTCATGTTTCAAAATAGGCCTGCATTAAATAATGTCCTTAAAAACATGGCTGTTTGTTAAACTATAACTCGTTTTTTATGGTGTAATTTACGACCATAGATAATCCAAGATGATCTTAGAAAACGGATGTCAATATTAAAACTGATTCACTGAATAAACGCCTTTTAACTTAATAATTACAAATCCTTGATTAGGAAAAATACTCATGTCCTATCAGTCTTTGCTAAAAACATTACAAGATAAGAATAAGCTTTCAGCCTTAGAATTAAAAAAAGTTGAGCGGGTAAAAAAAACTTCAGTAGCTGAGAATATACCGCAATTATTACTTAAGATGGGTTTATGTTCAGAGCTCGATATGGCTGATGCTTTTGTTGAATCGGGGCAGTTTGAAAAAGTAAAGTCGGATCAATATCCATCAGAAATGCAATTACCTGAATCTGTGTCTTTACGTTTTTTAAAAAACTACCATATCATTGGCTTAGAGCATACTGACGAAACTATGACCATCGCCATGATGGATCCTAATGATCAATCCAGCATTGATGCACTTAAATTGGCGACAGGAAAAACAGTAATTCAAAAAGTGGGATTACTGTCAGAAATAGATGCGGCCCTGGATGTGCAATACGGTGAAGATCGATCAAAAATGAACAAATTGATTGATGACTTAGCCGCTAATAATTTAGGCGAAGATGATTTTGGCGAAGATGATCTAGAGCATTTGAAAGATTTAGCCAGTGAAGCGCCGGTGATCAAAATGGTTAATTTGATTATGCAGCGTGCGATTGAAACCAAAGCTTCAGATATACATGTAGAGCCCTTTGAACAAAGCTTAAAAATTAGACTACGTGTAGACGGAGTTTTGCAAGAAATTGATGCGCCTAATGTGAAATCAACTGCTGCCGTGATTTCGCGTATCAAGATTATGGCTAAATTAAATATTGCCGAACGGCGTCTGCCTCAAGATGGTCGCATTAAGGTACAGATGTTGGGTAAAGAACTGGATTTAAGGGTCTCCACTATACCGACTATGTATGGTGAAAGTGTCGTAATCCGTTTATTAGATAAAGATAATACGGTATTGGATTTTGCCGGCTTAGGTTTTGCTGGACGACATCTACAGCAGTTTATTGATGTATTATCACAGCCGCATGGCATTATTCTTATTACTGGCCCTACGGGTAGTGGTAAATCAACCACTATGTACGCTGCCTTAAAGCAATTGAATACCCCTGAGCGAAAAATAATTACCGTTGAAGATCCGGTAGAGTATCAGATGGAAGGTGTTAATCAGATACAGGCTAAACCGCAAATAGGCTTAACGTTTGCAACAGCGCTACGTTCTATTGTGCGGCAGGATCCAGATGTCATTATGATAGGTGAGATGCGTGACCTTGAAACCGCAAAAATTGCCGTGCAATCTGCTCTCACTGGACATTTAGTGTTATCGACTTTACATACGAATGATGCAGCGGGAGGTATCACGCGCTTGCTGGATATGGGGCTAGAAGAATATTTACTCACCTCTACTGTTAATGGGATTTTAGCGCAGCGTTTGGTTAGAAAATTATGCCTCGCCTGTAAAGTAGGCGCTATTGCCGACCCAGAAATCATCAAAAATCTGCGCTTACATCGATTTGCTCCTGAAGGTGATATTATTTTATATAAACCTGTAGGGTGTTCAGCTTGTGCAGGTATGGGTTATCGTGGACGACTCGCTATTATTGAATTTTTACCGATGACCGACCCGGTACGTAAACTGATTATGACTCATGAAGAAGCGGGTGCCATACAAAAACTTGCCGTAGCTGAAGGTATGCAAACACTTTATGAAAATGGCCTAGTTAAGGTCGTACAAGGCATTACGACTCTGGAAGAAGTTATGCGAGTTACGGCGGAAAGTTAGGATGCCTTTATTTACTTATAAAGCCATTAATAGTCTAGGTGAAACTGAAGAAGGTATTAGAGACGCCATTGACGAGCAAGTATTAATTGCCGCATTACATTCAGAAGGCTATCTCCCGATTCGTGTTGCACCCGCTAATAGTCGCTCATTTTTTGGCTGGCGCGCAAAACAGTCTAAATTATCGCACAAAGATATCGCTCTTTTGACCGGTGAATTAGCCACTTTGCTTGAATCCGACTTACCTTTAGATAAATCTTTACTCGTATTAATGGATTTAACTGAAGACCATGTGTATTTAAGTAAATTGATTGCACGAGTATTGGATAAAGTTAAGGGTGGCGCTACCTTAGCAGATGCGCTGGAACAACAATCGGGCGTTTTTAGTAAGTTTTATTTGAATATGATACGTGCCGGTGAGGCTGGTGGTAGTTTAGGTGAAGTTTTGGCACGCTTGTCTGAATATTTAGAGCGCTCACAAGAATTAAAAGACACTGTCAGTACAGCATTAATTTATCCAGCCATATTGTTGGTGATGTCATTGGCCTCTTTATTTGTGATGCTTACTTTTGTGGTACCGCAATTTACCGAAATGTTTGAAAGTGCAGGTAAGGCCTTACCCATTTCAACCCAGATTGTAGTGGCCTTGGCAGAATGGTTGCAAAGCTATTGGTGGGCATTATTGTCCAGTATTATTTTTATTTCCAGCTATATGAAATTTCAATTAGCTGATCCCATAAGCAAGAAGGTATGGGATGGTCGTTTTCTAAAAGTGCCTTTGGCAGGGACCATTATTACTCACAAAGAAACCGCCAATATTAGCCGCACTTTAGGTACTTTGCTGGGTAATGGCGTTTCATTGCTGGCAGCATTAACCATAGTGAGGGAAACTATTGATAATTTGGTGTTGGCGGCAGCGATAGAAGAGGCAGAGGAGCAGTTAAAACAAGGTAAACATTTATCAGATGCTTTATTAGGTAAGGGCTTGTTTCCTAAAATGGCCATACAAATGATTAAAATGGGCGAAGAAACAGGGCGGCTGGAAGAAATGTTGCTGCGTCTAGCGACTATATATGACAAACAGCTCAGAGTAGCGATACAGCGATTATTAGCTTTTCTTGAACCTGTATTAATAATTAGCTTAGGATTGATGATTGCAGGAATTATAGTATCAATTTTACTAGCTATCTTAAGCGTGAATGACTTAGCTTTTTAACGGGAATCATACTAACCATGAAAAAACACAAACCTTATATTGAATCAGGCTTTACCTTACTAGAATTATTGGTCGTATTGGGCATAATCGCTATGCTGGCAGGAATAGTTGGCCCTCAAGTCATGAAGCACATGGGTGAGTCAAAAACCAAAGCGGCAAAAGTACAAATTGAAGAATTGGCGGCTACACTGGATATGTACAAACTGGATGTAGGTAGTTATCCAAGCAATGACCAAGGCTTAAATGCATTAATCGAATCGCCTGATAGTAACAAGCGCTGGAATGGCCCTTACTTACGTAAATCAAAAATTCCTTTGGATCCTTGGCAACAAGAATATCATTATGTGTCACCGGGTGAGCATGGAAAATTCGATTTATATACTCTGGGTGCAGACGGCAAAGAAGGCGGTGAAGGCGAAGATCAGGATATTGTTAGTTGGTAATAACAACTGATCTCCTATATTTAAGGTGAAAAGATCTAACGCTTTAGGCTTCCTGCCTCGACTCAATAATGGCTTTACTCTGCTTGAGTTGTTGGTAGTGTTATTTATTATGATATTGGGTTTTTCTATAGTCGGCATTAATTTGTCGTCGGGAAATGGCAGTTCCGTGCTTAAAGTGGCGACTAGAGATATGGTTTCTGCGTTGCGATATACACGAGGACAAGCTTTATAGCGATTAACTTCAAAGCCATCGATGGCTACGAGCCCTTCAGGAATCCCTGTGCAACTAGTTAAAACAAAAGTTATCAGTAGGAAAAAGTGTTTCATAGCCGCTTGTTTGAAAGTTATTTAAAGTATAAATTAGTGTTTATAGATTAATTTATTGAGGACTATTGGAGCCTTGAATTGTTAGAACTTTATACATGAAACACAGAGTCAACTTAAGTTAATACTCAGGTTTTTGTTCGCGACCTAATAAGTTATGTACAGCTGTAAGCGGCGCCAAGCCTTCATAAAGTACTTTATAGGTTTGTTCGATAATGGGCATATCGATAGCGTATTTTTTTGCTAGCAAGTAGGTTTCTTTAGCGGCAGAAATACCTTCTATTTCTTGGCCAATTTCTAGTGTAGCGGTTGCTTGATCTTTACCTACCCCTAACGCTAAACCAAAGCGCCGATTTCTGGATTGGTTATCAGTGCAGGTTAAAATAAGATCACCTAAACCAGCAAGACCCATAAAGGTTTCCGGGTTGCCACCCAATTTAATACCTAAGCGAATAATTTCATTAAGACCACGCGTAATCAATGCGGCACGCGTATTTGCACCAAAACCTAAGCCATCGGCAATACCTGCCGCAATAGCCAGTACATTTTTAACAGCGCCACCGACTTCAACCCCTATTACATCAGAACTGGTATACGTTCTAAAAAGATCGCTATGTAAAATATTAGATAATTCTTTAGCAAAGGCGGTTTGCGTAGAAGCGATGGTAATAGCCGTTGGTAAATTATTAGCAACTTCAAGCGCAAAAGTAGGGCCTGAAAGGATAGCAGCAGGTGTTTGAACTGAAAACAAGTCGGCAACTATTTGATGTAATAAACTACCATCATCTGGATTAAAGCCTTTACTGGCCCAGGCAACTTTTACATGACTAGATACATGAGGCTTAAGTTGTATCAGAGTATTTTTAAAGGCATGACTAGGCACGCAAACCAAAATTAAGTCAGTGAATGCACCTATCTCAGCAAGTTCAGCGGTTACACTGAGGTTTTCAGGGAAAGGGTGGTTGGGTAAATAACGTTGGTTTTTTCGTAGCTTAGCCATCATAGCTATCTGCTCTTTATTATGTCCCCACAATAAAGTTTGGCAGCCATTTCTGGCCGCTAAGAGTGCAAGCGCAGTACCCCATGAGCCTGCGCCTAAGATGGCTATTTTATTCATCTAAGAAAATTAATTGATAGCGTCAGAGCCGGGCATTTGTTGTTGAGCATGCTGTAATTGTTGAGCATACATAGCATCAAAATTAACCGGCGCTAACAATAATTGTGGAAAACCACCTTTAGCCACTAAATCAGAAACTGCTTCACGTGCGTAAGGGAACAGTATATTAGGACAAAAACTACCGAGCATAGGGCCCATTTCTTCTTCAGTAAAACCACTTAAAGTAAAGATACCTGCTTGACTGACTTCTACCAAATAAGCTATGGCCTCAATGCTTTTTACCGTGATGGTAATGGTTAGAGCGACTTCATATAATGATTGTTCTAATGGTTGTACTTGAGTGCTAAGATTAAGCTCTACCGTAGGCTCCCATTTTTCAGTAAATATTTTAGGCGAACTAGGGGTCTCAAAAGACAAGTCTTTAGTATATATTTTTTGTATAGAAAACTGTTTTTCTGGTGTTTGTTGTTCTTCAGCCATGAGTTGAGGTAGTTATTATAGGTTAATTAAATATTATTCAGAGACAACAATAACATTGCTGCCTTTTATTTTTGTTTGTTTTTTACTGCTGTTCTTAATGGGTAGTTTGTAGTCATTTTCCCATGCTTGCATGCCACCAGTAATAACAAAAACTTGCTCAAAACCGGCTTTAGTTAAGATCTTTCCTGCAGACGCCGAGCGCGTACCATTTAAGCAAGCAATTAACACTGGTTTGTTTTTATGCTCAGAAATTTTAGAAATATCTTCTGCTAACTTACCTAAAGGCATACTGATGGCTTGCTCAATATGACTAGGCGCAAAATCGGTGGCATCACGGACATCAATAACCAAGGTGTCAGAATCATTCATCTTTGCAACCGCTAATAGCGGTGATATGCCTGTGAATTTCTTAAAGGCAGCATCAAATAATTCTTGAATTAATAGATAAGTAACGACGGCAAGTGCCAGTGATAAAATATAGTGATTTAATATAAAGTCTAAGTAACGTTCCATGGAATATCTATTAAGTTAAGTGGATGAAAAAAATTAGTCTTTGAGCGATAAAAAATAGTGAAAATCAAAATATTGGGACAGCTTGTTTTTCAATATTTTTGACTACTCAACGTACCAGAAAGTTATAGCTAAGTAATTATTTATACACAACTGCTAGCAACGTGTATTAATATAATGATTACCTGCTGTTCATCAAAGCCGACCATTCAATGAAAATGATACCTTCTTTTATTGAATTTGGGTAATGCTTAATACAGACTTGTTTATTATTGATACCCTTTTATTAATTGATAAAGGGTTTTATTGTTAGTGCCTGGAGATAAATTGAAAATGTTGAACAAACCAAAACCTTTAGTATTATTGATTCTTGATGGATTCGGTTACACGTTGGAGCAGGAAAATAATGCTATTGCTATGGCTAATACACCTTGCTGGGATCAGTTACAAAAAGACTATCCTATGACTTTACTTAATTGTTCGGGTCGTTCAGTGGGTTTGCCTGATGATCAAATGGGTAATTCCGAAGTTGGGCATATTCATATAGGTACTGGGCGTTATGTTCCCCAAGATTTTTCTAAGGTTAATGATGCTATTGAAGATGCCAGTTTCTTTACTAATTCAACATTATGTCGCGCCGTAGATTTAGCAAAAGACAAAGGTAAGGCTCTACATATTATGGGCTTGTTGTCAGCAGGTGGCGTACATAGTCACGAACTACAAATTTTAGCTATGATTGAATTAGCTGCAGCACGCGGCTTAACTAAAATCTATTTACATGCTTTTTTAGATGGACGTGATGTTCCACCTAAGAGTGCTACATCGTCTATCGAATTAATTGAAGCCAAGTTTGCAGAGTTAGGTGTAGGCCGAATTGTTTCAATCACCGGTCGTTTTTATGCGATGGACAGAGATAATCGTTGGGATAGAGTCAAACTAGCTTATGACCTGATTGTTAAAGGTGATGCGAGTGTTAAAGAAACTTCAGCATTAGCCGGTTTAGCGCGAGCTTATGAAAAAGGTGATACCGATGAGTTTGTATTACCTACCGCCATTTTAGATGCTCAAGGCAAAGTCGTTGCTCTTGATCCTGAGGACTCTATTGTATTTATGAATTTTAGAGCAGATCGCGCTAGAGAAATTTCTCAAGCCATAACTTTGCCTAACTTTACTGCTTTTGATAGACAGCATCCAGCTCATAATGGTTATTTTTGTACATTAACCGAGTACCATCAAGATTTTGGTTATGATATCGCTTTCCCATCTGTTGATATTAAAAATGGTCTAGGTGAATATTTGTCAATTTTAGGCATGAAGCAACTACGTTTAGCTGAAACCGAAAAATATGCGCATGTTACTTTCTTTCTTAATGGTGGGATTGATAAACCATTTCCTGGAGAAGATCGTATCTTAGTGCCTTCTCCCCAAGTTAGAACCTATGATTTACAACCAGAAATGAATGCGGCCGAAGTCACCGATCATTTAGTTGATGCTATTACTGGTGGTAAATACGATGTTATTATTTGTAACTATGCCAATTGCGATATGGTCGGCCATACGGGCATTATTCCTGCCGCAGTATTAGCTGTTGAAGCCGTTGATAGATGCTTAATCCGCATTGTTGCAGCTTTAAAAACAGTGGGTGGGCAACTTTTGTTGACGGCCGATCATGGTAATATCGAGCAAATGGTTGATAAGAATAGTGGTCAACCGCATACCGCACATACCGTTAATCAAGTGCCTTTAGTTTATGTTTGTGGTGACAAACCCTTAGCTGATGGTGGCGGCTTATCAGATTTAGCACCTACCATGCTTGCTATTTTAGGTGTACCTCAACCCGAAGAAATGACTGGTAGATCGCTCATTATTACTCAATAATAAGTAATGAAAATAACACTGTGCTTATTCATAATGCTGGTCTTTGGGTATAGATCAGCTTATGCCGAGGATTTACAAGCTAATCCTCAGTTTAATAAAGTTGAATCTGATATTGTTGATGTCAAACAAGATATGCAGCGCCTTTCGGAACAGAAAAGCGGCATGGAAGGTATGTTGGCTGATATAGAAAAACACTACGGTGAAACAGCAACTTCATTAAAAGCACAGCTGTCTATTATTGACCAACACCGACAAGGTATAGCGCGAATTCAGCAAGAGATCAAAATCTATAAGCGTGAAATTGAGGTTCTAAATAAAGAATTAGTAGGGCAGGTACGAGCGGCTTATTTAATGGGCCATGAACAACGCTTAAAATTAATACTTAACCAGCAAGATCCCGTGCTTTCAGCACGAATAATGATTTATTTTAATTACATTAATAAAGAGCGCTTAAAAAATCTGAGTAATAAGGAAGCAGCTGTAAAACTGTTAAGTCAACTTGACCAACAAAAGAAAACTGAAACAGAATTATTACAACAAACTCTTGAAGAAAAAAGGACTGAGCAATCGCTATTAGATCAAGATAGAAAACAAAGAAACGCTTTGCTTACAAAAATAAAGCAAGATTATTCCAGTAATGAACATCAATTAACTCAGTTACAGGAAAATGAAATCAGCCTTAAAAACTTAATGAGTTCTTTGCCTATTACTGATGAAGAGCTTGCCGTAAACGTAGGGCAAAACAAAGAGAAAATTCAAGGCAATACTGAGTTTAAAGGCGATTTCACTACACTTAAGGGTAGTTTGCCTTGGCCAGTTAAAGGACGTTTGGCTCAAACCTTTGGTAGTCCTCGTGCGGATAGTCATTGGGATGGCGTGCTAATTGAAGCTAATGAAGGCACCGACATCAAAGCGGTGACGGAAGGTAAAGTCGTTTATGCCGAGTGGAAAATGGGCTACGGTATGTTACTTATTATTGACCACGGCCATGGCTATATGACCCTGTATGCTTTTAATCAAAGCCTTTACAAACATGAAGGTGATTGGGTAGAAGCGGGTGATGTTATTGCTACCGTAGGGCAGAGTGGTGGTCGTAGTCAAGCGGGTTTATATTTTGGTATACGCCAGAATGGTACTCCAGTTGATCCACTGGAATGGTGTCATCGTTAAGTTGCTCTCAATAAATGAATTTTTAAATGATAGAATGTAAAAAAACCGTAGATTTGGAGTTTCAAGGAATATGCTAAAAAAGAAAGCTGTTTTTATTTTATCCTTAGGGATAATGTTAGGTACTTGTATTGGTATTTCTAGTACCGTATTAGCAGGGAAAGATAAGGCTGATACAGTGAGTGATAGCGAAACTTTGCCTTATGAAGATTTACGA
Organism: Methylococcales bacterium; assembly: GCA_003584895.1. Lineage (GTDB taxonomy): Bacteria > Pseudomonadota > Gammaproteobacteria > Methylococcales > Methylomonadaceae > Methylobacter_C. The sequence continues at coordinate 2,407 of QVQF01000093.1, read as the reverse complement.
ACATTCACAGAAATATTCGGTCGTATAAAAAGAGATTATGTGGAGCCTGTTTCTGATAAGAAATTATTGGAAGATGCTATTCGTGGCATGTTAAGTGGGCTTGATCCACATTCAGCCTATTTGATAGGAGAAGAATATCAAGAATTAAAAGAAGGTACTACCGGTCAGTTTGGTGGCTTAGGTATAGAAGTCACCATGGAAAACGGCTTTATTAAAGTAGTTTCACCTATTGATGATACGCCCGCACAAAAAGCCGGTATAAAAGCTGGTGATCTTATTATCAAGCTAGATGATAAGCCGGTAAAAGGCATGACTTTAAATGACTCTGTTAAGTTAATGCGCGGTGAACCCGGTAGCAAAATAGTTCTGACTATTGTCCGTGAGGGAGAAGAAGCGCCACTAAAGTTAACCTTAGCTAGAGACATTATTAAAGTTAAAAGTGTTAAAAGTCGAAGCTTAGATAAAGGTTACGGCTATGTTCGTATTAGTAGTTTTCAATCAGGTACGGGTGATAGTCTTAAAGAAGCCCTTGCTACTTTGAAAAAAGAAAATGGCGGCGCATTAAAGGGCTTGGTTCTGGATTTAAGAAACAACCCCGGTGGTGTATTAAATGCAGCGGTTGAAGTAAGTGATGCTTTTATAAAAAGCGGCTTGATAGTTTATACGCAAGGTCGTATTGAAAATTCTGAAATGCGCTTTAATGCTGCAGGTGAAGATCTAATTAATGGTGCGCCTATCGTCGTATTAATTAATGCCGGTTCTGCCTCAGCTTCTGAAATTGTTGCGGGTGCTTTGCAGGATCAAAAGCGCGCGGTTATTATGGGTGAAAAATCCTTTGGTAAAGGTTCGGTACAAACTATTTTACCGACCAGTAATGGTGCTGCAGTGAAGTTAACGACTGCACGTTATTACACGCCTTCTGGTCGCTCAATACAGGCTGAAGGTATAGAGCCCGACATCGCTTTGTCACGTGTAAAACTAGAAGCTTTAGATAAAACGGACTTTACACCTATAAAAGAAGCCGATTTGACCCACCATTTGCAAAATAGCAAAGCCGCCAATGATATTAAGCAAGAGGGTGGAAAAGATAAAGACGTTGCAGAGACCCAAGATTATGCCTTGCATGAGGCTTTGAATCTATTAAAGGGTATTAGTATTATCAAAAAGTAAGATCGCATTATACTAAGCGCCATATCAATTTCATTGATATGGCGCTTTTTTATGTCTGATGATTTTTATTTAAATTAAAAAGTGAATATTAAAAATGTTACTTAATGTGTCTCAGATGACGGCTCTGTAATTTTTCTATACAAACATCCATTGGATTTTCGCGTCTGAACGAAGCTTATGTGCCAAAGTAAACAATGCTTGGATGCTAATCAGATTTTCCAACCATAATTTAATAGCCGTGAGATTGGGTTGAGGTTCAAAAAGAGACTCTGATAAACACACCACGTTAACATGCACTTAAATTGAAGAAAAAAGCCAATGCGGAGTTTTTTCTCAACAATAACTCATAAAATATACCGGTCTATTTTATGTGCTAACCATAAGCCATGACCTGATCACCGGTATTCAGATCATAAATACTACATGGCATACCATGCTAACCTAGATTCACATCTAAAATACCGGTATACAACAGATATATACCCAGCTTCTTACTATGAACAGTCCATTGCAAACCTTGCCAACCTAGATTCACATCTAGAATACCGGTATACAACAGATATATACCCAGCTTCCTGCCATGAACAGTTCATTGCAAACCTTGCCAACCTAGCTACACATCTCGGCTACCGGTAATCATTAAGTGGCTAGCTAACGACATACTATGAGCGGTCAGTTCCATATCAGTAACAGCTAGTTATTAGGTAAGCAATAGACTCTTCAAATAGTGAACTTGGGTAATAGTGGTATTTAGAGTCCATTAACGAGTGTTAATAGGCAAATAAATAGAGGCCTAAAGATACTTGACGAATTTAATTTAGGTTGTTAATAAAAATAATTTACCTTGTACTCCTTACTTATGGGCAATAGGTCACTGCGATTGTAAATTAAACAAATGAGTTGATTGGAGAATTGTTTAACTCATGACCGTTATTATCAATAACGGTCGGAAATGTTAGTTTTTTTTAAGAGAATAGTATGTTGTGTTATAAAATAGGAAAAATAATTTTTATTTATGAATAGATTTCTGTTTTTATTAATAAAACGAATCATCGCTACGCAATGGAGACAACAATGCGCATCATCTTATTAGGAAGTCCTGGATCTGGAAAAGGAACTCAGGCTCAATTTATTACCCAAAAATATGCCATCGTGCAGATTTCAACAGGGGACATGTTACGTGCTGCCGTCCGTGCAGGTACGCCTATGGGCATAGCCGCTAAACAGGTGATGGATG
>QVQF01000112.1 GCA_003584895.1 Methylococcales bacterium | reverse complement strand
GAATGTTTCCAAATTGCAAAATTAGCACTATTTAATGTAAAACTACTTAATGAACTAGAAAATATAGGGCATGAAGAACTAAAAAACCTCATTAAAGACGTCCATGAAAAATTAAGCATAGAAGAAAAGCCCGCCTTAATTAATCAAAGTACCTATTTGCAATTTGCTTATGTCACCTTAGTTTGGCTCTGGGAATCAATCAATATTAAAGATAAAGATGACTTTTTTATCAAACTGAAAGCACGGGCAAATAAAAGAGAGTTGGCGTTTCCTGATGCCAGTCAAATCAATGGTGAGCGTGTAATTTCAGATTGGAAGATGCTGGTTTCGCTAATAAGAAATGCACTGAGTCAAGGTAGCGTTGAAATAACCGATGATGCCTTTATCTTTTCAGATCAAAAAAAGTTTGGCAAAAGAAAAGAAATAGTACCAACAACAATTACCATGAGTGCGGCAGAATTAACCAATATCAGTGAAACGTTATTTTGGACAATTAATGAAATAATAGTGCCAACATCAAAATAAAAAATCGTATCAGTTACGCTTTATAATAAATGTAGCGGCATTTATTATCCAACGCACAAGAAATATCAACTTTAAAGCATATTCCATAGACCAGCATTAACTAGGTACTTTTGCTGATCTATGGATTTACGTGGTGCTTAGACCCCCGCTTTACATAAAGAAAAAGGTGTTTTTAGTCACCGCTACGATGCCGATATAAACTATACAAGCCATCGCTGCTATAAACGCTAGCCATTTTGCAGCACCATGACGTTTCATTACAAACACACCTAAACCTATATAGCCGAGTAAAACTAAAAGCTTAGCAATTATCCAGCCGTATTCACCAGATAGCCAACCACCTTGAATAACTAAAGCAAATCCACTTCCTATTAATAGTGTATTAATGATATGAGGTGTGATGTTAAACACTTTACGTTTAAGTAAGATTGGATTAATTTCTGACAAAATCACCCTACCCACAAAACTGATTAAAGACAAAATTATAAAGGTTAAATGTAAAGTTTTAAGCATAAAAATTCTCAATGTAAAATGGCTAAAGCAGCATTATAAAGGCTACTAGTGGAAGTATCGCTACTAAGAAGGATACCGTTATTTTGTTGTATTAAGATACTGAGTTATGACACTTTGTAACTGTTCTTTATTAAGCACCTGATTATCCACTTTAAGATAAGCAACGGCCTCATCGCTGTGCAAAGTCACTTCTTCTACTCCATTCAGAGTTAATATCTCGGCGGCAAAGGCATCGGCCTCTTGTGTATTGAGCTGTTCAAGTGAGATCAGTAAGTTTGCCCAGTAACGCGGCGGAGTCATACTGAATGATAACAGCAACCAGCTTGCGGCAATCGCGGCACAAAATATAAAGACACCACTGGCACCATAAACACCATAACACCAACCACCGATTCCACCACCAATGCCAGCACCTAAGAATTGACAAGTAGAATAAACGCCCATAGCGGTACCTCTTAAATCACCTGGTGCTGTTTTAGAAATTAAAGACGGCAACGTAGCTTCTAATAAATTAAAGCCGGTAAAAAATAACCAAAGAAAACCAACTATGCCGACTAAGCTTGAATGAAATTGCATGAGTCCCAAATCAGCAATGACTAAAGCTGCGATAGCGCCTATAAAAACCGGCTTCATTTTGCGCTTTTTCTCTGCCAAAATGATAAAAGGAATGATGGCGACCATTGAAATCACAAAAACCGGCAAATAGACCTGCCAATGCAGTGCAGGTAATAGTCCTGCATCTCTCAATAACAAAGGTACGACTACAAAACTGGCCGTTAAAATGGCGTGTAAAACAAAAATTCCATAATCTAAACGCAGTAAGTTTGGATTATTTAATATCTTGAAAAACTGTCCAGGCACCAACTCTGCATCTCGGTGTTTTTTTGATTGTTTAGGATTAGGTACTTTATAAAGTATAACTAAAATAGCCAACAAAGAGAGTCCAGCAATCAGCCAAAATATACCGTGCACACCAATAAAACCTGCGATTACAGGACCTGCGGTAATCGCTATACCAAACGAAACGCCGATACTAAGACCGATAATAGCCATCGCTTTAGTACGATGTACTTCTTGAGTTAAATCTGCGACTAAGGCCATGATCGGAGCAGCAATGGCGCCAGACCCTTGTATGGCTCGTCCTAATAACACGCCATATATACTGGTGGAAATCGCCGCCACCACACTACCGGCAAAGAACAGTAGTAAGCCAATAATAATGAGTTTTTTTCTACCATAACGGTCCGACATCAAGCCGAAAGGAATCTGTAAAATAGCCTGACTAATCCCGTAAACACCAATCGCCATACCAATTAATGATGGCGTTGAGCCATCCAATTGTTCAGCAAATAACGATAACACTGGCATAATCAGAAATAGCCCCAGCATACGCAAGGCGTAAATACTAGCTAAAGAACCAATGGCACGTTTTTCCGATGGTGTCATCGGACTAGTAATATCCTGCATGTTTGTCAAAACCGGTCGCTCCTTTGCGCCTAAATATATAAGTGATTATGCGTTGCCAGAACAACGCTTGTAGATAATAGTATGTTCATTATACTAATAATAAACTAAGTGCTGCTTTGAAACTCACTTAAGCTAAATGTTTTCATAGTAGCGTTTTAAGTAAAACCCCGTATAGGAAGCAGCACATTCAGAAACTTTCTGAGGTGTGCCCTCGGCAACTAAGGTACCTCCCCCATCACCACCTTCTGGCCCCATATCAATGACCCAGTCCGCCGTTTTAATGACATCTAAATTGTGTTCGATAATAATGACCGTATTGCCGTGATCACGTAAGGTATGTAAAACGCCCAATAATTGCTTTATATCATGAAAGTGCAAGCCGGTCGTAGGTTCATCTAAAATGTATAAGGTTCTTCCCGTGTCGCGTTTAGATAGTTCTTTAGCTAATTTAACGCGCTGCGCTTCGCCTCCTGACAAGGTTGTCGCGTTTTGACCTAAAGTAATATAACTTAAACCGACTTGAGTGAGGGTTTGTACTTTTCTTGCTAAGGTTGGTACCGCGCTAAAAAACGAGCAGGCATCTTCAACTGTCATATCCAAGACTTGATTGATGGTTTTGCCTTTATAGCGTATTTCTAAAGTTTCGCGATTATAACGCTTACCATTACAAGCATCACAATGCACAAAAATATCAGGTAAAAAGTGCATTTCTACTTTAATAACGCCATCACCTTTACAGGCTTCACAGCGACCGCCTTTAACATTAAAGCTAAAACGTCCTGGTGTATAACCGCGTGAGCGTGATTCTGGCGTGGCAGAGAATAATTCTCTTATCGGTGTAAACAAGCCTGTGTAAGTCGCAGGATTAGAACGAGGCGTACGTCCAATAGGGCTTTGATCAATATCAACGACTTTATCAAAATGCTCCATACCTTCAATGGCCGAGCAAGGCGCAGGAATAACACCGGCACGGTTAATCATTCTTGCTGCATAGCGGTACAAAGTATCATTAACTAAGGTTGATTTTCCTGAACCAGACACGCCCGTTACACAAGTCAATAAGCCTACTGGAAAAGAAATATCGACATTTTTTAAATTATTGCCATGCGCATTACGTAGGGTTATAAGCTTATCTTTATCTACTGGTGTTAAGGTCTCTGGAATAGTAATACCGAGTTTACCCGATAAATATCTACCCGTTAATGAGTCTTCATTGTTAAGTATATCTTCTAAGGTGCCTTGTGCGATAATCTGACCACCATGAACTCCAGCACCGGGACCAATATCAACGATATGTTGTGCCGCACGTATAGCATCTTCATCATGCTCTACAACAATCACGGTATTGCCTAAATCTCGCAAATGAAACAAGGTATTAAGTAAGCGCTGGTTATCACGTTGATGTAAGCCTATTGAAGGTTCGTCCAATACATACATCACTCCCACTAAACCTGCGCCAATTTGACTGGCCAGACGAATACGCTGAGCTTCACCACCCGACAAGGTATCAGCACTACGATCTAAGGTTAAATAATTAAGCCCTACATTAACCAAAAATTCTAAACGTGCTTCAATTTCTTTAATAATCTTAACTGAAATTTCACCGCGCTGACCTGGCAAACTCAATTGTTGAAAAAAACTCAATGACTTACGAATAGGTAGCTTAGTAAGTTCATGTATGGCCAATTCGTCTATAAAGACATTACGGGCAGCAGCATTGAGTCGTGCGCCATCACAGACATTACAAGGTTTATGAGACTGATATTTTGCCAGTTCTTCCCGCACCGAAGTGGAGTCGGTTTCATGATAACGTCGCTCCATATTGGCAATAATGCCTTCAAAACGATGGCGCTTTTTTTTCACCGAACCAGAGCCTGACATGAATTTAAAATCAATTGCCGCACTACCACTACCATACAGTACAGCGTCTTGGGCTTCTTTAGTTAATTCCGAAAAAGGCAGTTCTGGATCAAAATCATAATGTTCTGCCAATGAGCAAATGATTTGATAATAGTAAGCATTACGTCTATCCCAGCCACGTACCGCACCAGCGGCTAAACTAATATCTGGATTATGAACCACCAATTCTGCATCAAAATGCTGTCTTACCCCTAAACCATCGCAACTAGAACATGCGCCTTTAGGATTATTAAAAGAAAAGATACGTGGTTCTAATTCACTTAAGCTATAACCGCAATGCGCACAAGCAAAGCGCTCAGAAAAAAGCAACTCTGTCGCATCATCTAAGCAAGCAGCAATAGCAATACCATCGGCAAGACGTAACGCGGTTTCAAATGATTCAGATAAACGTAGGGCTATGTCGCTACGAATTTTAATTCGATCAACGACCACCTCAATACTATGTTTCTTTTTTAAATCTAAAGCGGGTGCATCATCTAAATCATAAACTTTGCCATCAATTCGGGCACGGATAAAACCTTGAGCACGTAAATCATCAATGAGTTGACTATGTTCGCCTTTACGATCAATCACCACGGGAGCTAATAACATCCAGCGTTGATCCTGAGGTTGTGCAAGTAAATGGTCGACCATTTGACTCACGGTTTGAGCTTCTAGTGAAGTGTGATGCTCAGGACAGCGTGGCGTGCCAGCACGCGCATACAGCAATCTTAGATAATCATAAATTTCGGTAATCGTACCTACCGTTGAACGAGGATTATGCGAAGTAGATTTTTGTTCGATAGAAATTGCAGGCGATAAGCCTTCAATATGATCAACATCCGGTTTTTCCATAATGGATAAAAACTGACGTGCGTAAGCAGAAAGAGACTCTACATAGCGCCGTTGTCCTTCAGCATAAATAGTATCAAACGCCAATGATGATTTTCCAGAACCCGATAAGCCGGTAATAACAATGAGTTTGTCTCTTGGAAGATCAATATCAATGTTTTTTAGGTTATGCGTTCTAGCACCACGGATGCTAATAGTATCCATTAAATAATTCCGGCCATTAGGTTAATTTTAATAATGTAGATCTAAAATAATACAAACCCAAGCAAACCTAAAGTTAGGAACTACTTGGGTTAAATCGCCAGAAAACTAAATTTGATTATATTTTCACTAACACTTCGCCACGTCCCATTTCTGACATATCGCCAGCATAACGTTGAACACGGCTAAATGACTGTGCCATATCTGCAAAGCTAGAGTTTAGTGAACTAAATGATGCGAATAATATAGGTAAAAAAGCTAAGGTATGTGCACCGCAATCATTAAAACTGGCCGACAATTGAGGCTGATTCCATAATAATAAAGTGCCTCTACGCATTGCATAACCTAAATAACGACCTGTTTGCCCCATAACGGCGATAGTTCCTGCCGTCATACGTGATCCACAATAATCGCCAGCATTGCCTTCGATTAAAATATTACCGCGTCTCATATGATCACCGGCGCGTTGGCCTACATTACCTTTAACCAGAATCGTGCCGCCCTTCATGCCCATTTTGTTACCTGGCAAGGCTGCGCCTAAAAAGTCACCGACATTACCGGAGATTTCTAAATATCCTTTTTTCATTTCACAAGCGGTATACAAGCCAGCATTACCGGATACTTTAATGTCACCGGCTTTCATACCCATGGCTAAATAAGCGCCGGCATTGCCATCAATACTGATACTGCCGCCATCTAAATCTTTACCGATGAAATCAAGTTTTTCATGACTGTTTTTAATGATAAGTTGTTGGCTATCTGAGCCCTCAATCGTAAATAACTCATCCACTCGCAGCTTACGTTTGCCACTTTGCAAGGTTAAGGCGGCAATATCTTCTACTGCTAAAGTCTTTAATAAATGGCAGACCAGCGGTGACATATCAATACGTTGTTCAGGACTATTTTTCAAGGTTAATGTTAAAGCGCTCATGCCATAATCTCCTGCAAGTGAAAGTGGAATGGCCCTAATTTACCGCCATAATTACCCGCACTAATGCGTTTAATACCATTTTTGGCGCCCAAATCACAGACTGTCTGGATACCCACGCGCATGGCTTTATCGATGTCTTCTTTCGTTAAACCATCAATAACTATTTCCATCACCGATTCAATTTCAGGTGACAAATCGGTCCGAGTCGCGCCTTTTAAAGTAGGGCAAAAAGCATCGTTAGTCGAGGCTCCCAAGGTTTTATATTTTGAACCAACCTTAGAGCCTGAGCGCACCACACCACCAGGAAAAGGCATAATAACATTAGGGATTTTGCGCATTTCTTCAATAGCCGCTTCACAAGCGGCTAAAGCCTGCGGTTGCGATTCGGCTAAGACTAAAAAGTTACCGCCACCAATAGCATCAACTTGCCCCGTAGTCGCTTCAGCTAAAAATTCACCATCCATAACAGGAATACGCCAATACCGTTTACCTGAGATCAATTTAGAACTTTGAAAGCCATCACCAAAATAGCGTAAGTTTTTACCCAGAGGAATTCTAATGCCGCCATCGATACCAGCAAATAGCGCAGAAGTAGGCGACGTTAATACACACTGCCCTGCCCTAGTTTCCAATTGTTTAGCCAAGCCTTTGCCACCCATAGCAAAAAACATAACTGCTACGCCAGGACGACCATCAGGCGTTTCTGAAGGATCTAATACGCGCTCAATAGCGCCTTCGCAACCACAAGCAATAACCGAGGTTGCAAAACCTGTCATAGCTTGAGCTGAAATCATCGCCCATTTTTTGTTTTGCGCAGTAATAATGGCGCGGGTTGCTTTCATAGGAAACGCTTCAGCGAAGGTTGCGTCTATGCTTACACCGTTAATAATCATATTGTTATGCTCATTGTTAATATAGATAGCTGATAAATTTTACAGCAATGGATTAATGACCTTAAGATCTTCAATCCATTCGAAATCGGCAATATTGCGCGTAGCCAGAGTTTTATTATATTCAATACACGTTGCTGCTATCAGTGCATCACCTAAAGACATTCGTCTCTGTTGTTTTAAGATAATGGCAAGTTCATAGCAAGCAAGATTGAGATAAATAATTTCCATATTATTCAACAAGTCGGTAACAACTTGTTTTTCAATAGGCTTTATTCTTGCAAAACCTAACACTTCAACACGGCTAATAATCGAATATTTTGGATCTGTATCAACAATCCATTGCCGCAAGTTTTTATACTCGGCCTGTACAGCGTAAATAATTAAATTACTATCAATCAGCGTCATTCTTCGTAACCAATGTTACGATCTTGTCGTTGTTCATTCTGCCAGACAACACCATCAATACCCTCGAAAACGCGTAGCTCAACAGCATTATCCAACGCTTTTTTTAACTGCTCTTTACGGAGTAGTTGATCAGTCATTAAAAATTTATTAGCCTGTTTTTGCTCTAAAAATAAAACAAAATCAAAAACTTCAGCTTGAAGTGCCTGCGGCAATGCTTTGGTATGTTGTTGTATTATTTCATCTAAACGCATGATACTTACTCGTTATTGTTGAACGGCATGAACTTCTCGTTCTTGAATTTAACTCTTACTAAAGAAAATCCATTCTAAGTTAACGCAACAGCTTTGCTTAATGTTAAATCAAAATAAACATCAACTGCTTAACGGATGTACCGTAATACTTCCACGACCATCTTCAATAATCTCTTCATCACTGATTTTAAAATTACCTAATTTCATGGTCAGATAGCGATCAAAGTAATCTTTTAAGCCTTTCTCTACCGAAGGATCAAAGTCTGGTTTAACGACGTGTGTAGTGCCCCATTTAGTTGAAACAACTTTGCCATTAACGACCACTAATTGGCCGTCTTTAAAAACATAGTCAGGTTTTTCAAACATTTTTTGTCGATCAGTGTTGTCTGTGTAAATAGTAATATCAGCAAAGTTTCCGGCACTTAAACCACCGCGATCTTTTAAGCCAATTAATTTTGCAGCGCCAGCACGGGTCATAATAGCGATTTCTTGTAACGTATATTCACGATCTATAGACGCTAAGGTTGTCATCTTTTGAGCTTCAGGATGAATGGTCGACAACATATCATTACGGAAACTACGATCCATTAATAAACGGATCAAATGCGGATAACTGGTAAAAGGTGCACCATTAGGATGATCAGTTGTTAAGAAAATACGCCAAGGATCATTAACCAATAAAAAGGTTTCTAAACCGATGGCCCATTGCAATGCATTAACAAAGTTTTGATCTTTATATTTAAAGGGTACTACACCACAACCCGCATCACATTCAATATCCATGACCACCCATTTATTAGGGCTGGCATGTTTGTGATTGGCATGTTGGCGCATATTATCGCCCGATGCAGTGACTGTTTGACCAAACAAAATTTGACCAACATCAATGGTGATATTTTTATTGTTGTTAATCGCTTCAGCGATTTGGGCTGCTCCTGAAGAGAACTTAAAATCACCTTCAGTGCCGTAGCTATGAAATTGAATATGCGTTAAGTGCATAGGCAAACCACCGATACCTTGAATGGTATCTAAAGTGGTTTGTACATTGCCAGGCACACCTAAATTACAACCGTGTACATGTAAAGGATGTGGCACACCCAGTTCTTTAACCGCTGTTGCTAGCACACGCAAAATGTCACGCGGCGTTACACCATAATGTGCGTTTTGTTCATCTAAATCGAGCTTGCGTTGATTAAATTTAAAGGCATTAATTCCACCGGGATTAACGACTTTAACGCCTATGGCTTTGGCGGTATGCATAGTCCAAGCGACATAATCATTAATGGCTTTTTGATCTTTTTTAGCTGTGAGTAAGCGCAGTAAATAATCATCACTGCCCAACATGACGTATCCGCCTTTGTCCAAAATGGGAATGTCACCCATTTCCATATGGGCTTGGCGAGCATTAATAGGTAACAAGGCTGGCTCAAAACCTGCGGTATAACCCATTTCTGCGTAGCGGTAACCGGTTACAAAAGTACTAGGCATAGCATGTCCGCAACCAGAACGAGTAATGTCACTACGATGCACAGGATCTTGACGATGATCCTCAGGTAATAAGGTACGTGCGATATTACCTTTACCACCGCCAATGTGGGTGTGCATATCAATAGCGCCCGACATCACCACTTTGCCTTTTAGATCGTATTCTTGATCGACTTTGAATTCACCTTGAGGCTTATCAATAATTCGGTCATCTTGAATATAAATATCTTGCAGCTGTCCATCAATGCCACTGGCTGGATCGTAAACGGTACCACCGGTTAATCTAATTAACATTTTTTATCCTACAAAGCTTGTTCAATGGCATTCAGTACGTCAGCGGTACTGGGTAATCCGGAATCACGTAATTTTTTTAATCGTATAGCGACCACGTTATCCATGCGATAAGCATGACCAGCATGATCAATACCTGGCGTACCTACAGGAATAAAAACCTCTGGCTCTTTAGAGAACACCATACCTGAACGCGCGACGACTATCGTGGGCAATAAAGTTTCTGGCGGTATTGATTTGCAATTAAAGGCTTGCACCCAAACCAAAGCATCGGCCTCACCGTTTGCTAATAATAGTTTAGTGTCGTTTAAGAAAGGATCATATTCTGGAAAGCCAGAACTAAAGCGAGTTCGTGCAGGATAACCTGTCGTCCAACCGCAAACCTGATTAGCCGTTTGATCACCTTCTTTACCCGCTAAAGGCAAACCTGAACTACGAGTATTTTGATTATTCAGATCTTTAATCATTTCTGACAACTGTTGCACAGTCAATTCAGCTTGGGCGTAAGCTAAAGCACCTGCAGCCCAAGTGACTACACTATATTTCGCCGCTTTAAACTTATCTGCCAAAACTTGTAAGTCTGAAACAGCGATACCACAAACATGGCTTGCTGTTATAGGCTGACCTTTTACCAAGGCTCTTAATACCGCAATGACTTCAGGTAAATCTTCAGTGGCACAGGGTAATACTTGCGCTTGTTTACCGGAAGGCGACGTAGAGGCTGATCCAGAAGGTGCTTTTCCTAAACAAATGATGTCCCTAGCGCCAGTATCAGCAAGAAACATAGCTTCTTTGTTCCATAAATAACGTTCAAAAAAGCGTGGAGCAAAGGCTTCTAAATCAGTACCGACCACTAATAACAAATCACAGCGATTTTTAACCTCTGCCAGTGTGGTATTCATCCAGCCAGAATCTTGCAATGCCAAAAAATTATTTCGAGCGCCAGTAAAATTCATATTATCGACAACAGCACCTGCGCGATCTGCCAGTGCGAGCAAACCTCTCATACCATTGACATCAGTAGCACAACCACCTATCACAGGTAAACGTGTGTCTTTTAATAAAGCGGCAGCGGCTTTTATAGCTTCCTCTAGGCTTACTTCCTGACCATTTACTCTGGGGTGGGTATCGGTTATTACTTGCTCAAAGGCTGGCGTGTTTACCGCACAACCATTTTCAATGACTTTTAGCGACACACCTTCAACCCTAATGGTTAAATCGTCCGTGCCTATACCGCAAAATGGACTCGGTACTTCAGTTATTTCAATCACTTTACTGTCCTATGATTAGCATTAATTCGTACACTGAGTATGGTTATACACAGTGACAATGTGCCGATATTCTAACCTTAAAACAGGGTGCTGTCTCAATAAACACCTGCATTGAGTAATACAAAATACGAATGAATTTTCCTGAGTTTTATTTTAGGCAATATTGCTTAGGAATAAAATGCTATCCACTAACGTTTAGCGCAACTGCATAATGTCATAGAAAGTGATGAATGCTGTTAATTAGTAAGAGACAACATCGCCAAACCTATTAAGTTATCGAAAAATTCAAAGCCCGAAACAAAGCGATAATTTCACGCAAGCTGATACGTGATGATTGAAATACAAGGTACATCGGTTCTTTACCCGTAATATGAAACTTATCCCAACATTCAGTCCTACCCTTTAGATTAAGTATCCTTGAAGCCAATTGGTAGAGTCTTCGTGACAGGAACTCGGTAAAGCTATCAGTACCTTCAATCTGCCCTAGCATTTCTAATGGGCCTACACCAAGGCAAACTGCTTTTATATCCTCTTTGCGTAATGCTTGTAGAGCAGTGACTATCAAAAGTTCATTGGTATAAAGTGGCGCTACAGGAGACGAGAACACATGATTGATTAAATAATCGCATTCAAAACAGCCAATTTTAAGCATGGATAGCATTCCGACCACACGACCATTATGTTCAGCAATAAACCAGCGCCGGCCAACTCTGTCATCGAACAGACGTGGATGATCCAAATACATTTGTAGACCATGGCGAGCCTTCAGCCATTGTTCGCAAGTCTCCGCTACCTGGGCTTCCACTTGGACATTAGGGCTTGTTTCTCCCAAGTACTCTCGCACCGACATTCCAGATCGACGCGTGTTATTAAGATGTTGTCGTAGATGGTGACCCTGATGACCAAGTTCCGGATCGTCTTGGGGATCTGCTATTAACAAAGCTGCAAACTCCATCATGGCATGACCACCTTTCATTGCATAAGTGTGCATATCTTCTGTGACAGACGTATACAAGAAGTTCCAGCCATTATTAGTACAATAGCTTGCAAAAGCTTCAGCCAACTCCGTTTTATACTCAGACGCGCAGACTGGGTCGCCTTGGACTACAGCGCATCGATGTACTAATTGATATCCAATGATTCCATCAATGTTGGGGGTGCGAAATAGGCTAAGTGAGGGGTTTAATGCAGCGTGAGATACCGGGCCACCATAACGTCTAACCAGTTCAACAGCAGGAGATAGCGGATTAGTCATAGAGATGATTCTATTGTTAGGGTGTTTTGGATAAAGACAGACATTGAAAGTTTTATCAAAAAATCATGATATCTATTAAGAGCTCCTCTGACTCATTAATTGCGAATTAATATGATGTGGAATTAATAATATTTTTTCGAAACTCCTCACTATACGTAAACAATATTGAGTTGGAGCAGCGTCAACCTATGCATAACTCCGCATAGGTTGACGCTCAATTTGGAGTCAAATTTAAAACTTAAGGCAACAATTCCCAAGTACTTTTATAGCCAGTATCTTTTTTAAAGTTTTGCCAAACAAATTCTGGACTGATCATCGGCTTAGTTGGAATCATAAAAGTCACTAAATCTGCAGCGCCGCATAAAGTACGTCCCATCATATGAACCATACCAGTCATAAGGCCAGCTGTTGCAGCATAAGTTGCGCCGTGTTTACGATTACCATTGATTATGCCTTTGGGGATTTCTCCAATACCAGTAAGCATGTTAGCCATACTATTACCAAGTTTGATTCCCATTCTATCTGGATAAGTAGTTGTGCCAGCCATTTCCTGAGATGTGCCGCCCGTTCTATTTGGATAAGAGGTAGTACTATCAGGATAAGGGGTCGTATTAACTGTATCAGGCGTTGCACTGGCCATATGAGGCGTCAATAAGCAAAGTGTAAATACGACTAGTAATGTTTTTAATGACTGCTTCATGGGTTACTCCATTTAAGGTTTTAAAAAAGAGGCGTTGCAAGCGTTAAATACTATCATACTGCCGACATGATGTGCAAAAGACTATTAAGTTTTAATGGGCTTAATAAATACGCCATATTTCAATAATATGGCGGGTAACAAACATAAATTCAATAGAGTTGATGATGTTAAGCCACCAATAATAATAGCAGCCATAGGCCCCATAATTTCTCTACCTGGATTATCACTGTTAAAAGCGATAGGAAACATAGCTAAAGCCGTTACTAAGGCAGTCATCAATATTGAAGGTAAGCGTTCTTGAGCCCCGAGTATAACGGTTTCCTTATTCCATAGCCTGCCCTCAACTTCTACTAAATATCGGTAATGAGATACGAGCATAATACTGTTTCTAACGGTGATGCCAAATAAGGTGATAAAACCAACGATTGAACCTACTGATAAAGTAGCCCCTGTAATGACGACAGCCAATATTCCACCGATTAATGCAAAAGGAAGATTAACCAGTGCAAGCGCAGTATTACGTAAACTGCTGATTGCGATATAAATAAAAATTAGCACGCCAATGCCTGCCAACAACGAATGCAATATTAATTCTTTTCGTGCCTGTGCTTGTTCAACACCTGCCCCCGTAAATTCAGGAATACTCCCTGCTGAAGCAGGGATTTCTTTAAGTACACGCGCTTTTAATTCCTCCATAAACGCATCCATATCTCTATTTAAAACAGTACAAGTAACAGATTGGCGACGCTGCGATCCTTGATGCAATATATTGTAGCGACTAGCCGTATGTCTTATTTCAGCGACTTGCTCTAAGCGGATTAAGGTGCCATCTTCCGTTCGAATAGGTAGTTGAGCAATAACTTCAGGCTGTAAGCGTAACTCTGGAGCCAAAGCAACAGCAATATTAATCAGCTTATTGCCTATAAACTGTTTACCAACGACTTGGGTTTCATAAGCGGCTTGTATCGTATTAACGACCTGAGCTGGCATAACCCCAAAAAAACCTAACTGATCTAAGTTTAAGTCGATTTGCATTAATGGTGTGCCTAAAGGAGAGCGCATTTGTACATCCGCAGCCCCAGGTATTTCCTGCATAATTTTAGCTAGCGATTGTGCTTTAGTATCGAGTTCATTTAAATCATTACCATATAAATTAACGACCACTGGCGCTGTATAACCAGAAATCGTTTCATCGATACGTTCGGTTAAAAAAGTATTAGCTTCGTACAGTATGCCCGGGAATTGACTGAGTTTTTCCCTTAATTGATCAAGTATCTGTTGTTGCCCTGCACCCGACAAAGGCTCTAAGCGAACTTCATATTCACTGTAATGACTGCCATAAGTATCTGCTCCTCGTTGCGCGCGTCCAGCCCATTGTGAAACGGATTGTACGCCAGGAACTTCCATAAACTGTTGCGTTAATTGACTACCGATTCTTAATGATTCCTGTAAAGATGTACCTGGTAGACTGGTGGTATGGACAATATAATGACCTTCACGCAGCTCAGGCAAAAACTTACTATCAAGCTTAGAAAAGGTTAGTAGGCTTAACAGGCAGACAACAATACTAATCAGAGAGATTTTATTTGTATGATTAAAAACCAAGACTAATAATTTCTGATATAGGGGCTTGAGATACCTGATTAAGGGAGGATCTTGTGTATTATTTAGCTTATGACCCAATGAAATAAAACATAATGCAGGCGTCAAGGTCAGCGCCACCAACAACGAGACTAGAATAGCTAATATATAAGAATAGCCCAAAGGTGCAAATAATCGCCCTGCTACGCCATTCAAGGTTAATAAAGGCACGAAAGCGAGTGCGACGATAAAACTGGCATACACCACGGAACTACGAACTTCTAAAGAAGCGTTGTAAACCACGGTAGCAATGGACTTGGGCTTAGTTAACAGACCGTTTTCTCGTAAACGTCGAAAAATATTTTCAGTATCAATAATGGCATCATCAACCACTTCGCCTAAAGCAATCGCTAAACCACCTAATACCATAATATTTAAATTAACGCCGGTTTCTAGCAGCACGATTACAGCCCCCATGAGAGAGACAGGAATAGCTAAAGCAGAAATAAATGCAGTACGAAAATTATATAAAAACAGATATAAAACAATTAGAACGAATAAACCACCTATCAGTAAATGTCCTGATAAATTTGTTAAAGATCGTTCTATATAGTCGGCGGGACGAAATAAATGCTGAAAAAAAGTAATCGCCTCATGATTAAACAGAGGTTCAAATTCTTTTAAGGCGAGTTCGACTTGTTTTGATACCGTTAGAGTATTAGCTCCGTATTGACCAATAATCATCAACACGATACCTTGCTTACCCCCAATTTGCGCAGCACCTATAGCAGGTTCTGCGGCATATTGCAGAGTTGTTACTTCCCCCAAAGTAATATTTCGACCTTGTTCACGCTTAACGATAATCTTGGAAAATTGTTCTGGCGTAGTTGGAAGGCCAGTCACTTGTAAGGTAAAGCGCTGATTTTTATTTTCAATAAAACCCCCACCTTGAATTACACCGGCCTGCGAGGCGGCTTGAGCAATATCTTCAATGGCTAAGTTAAAACGATTTAACTGTATTGGATCAACTTGAATTTGCAGTTGTGTGACTTCACCACCAAACACATTAACATCAGCAACACCTGGCACCGTTAATAAGCGTGGCACGATAGTCCAATCAACCAAACTCCTTAAAGCCATTAAATCTTTAGTATCGGAATTTAAACCTATGGTCAACACGGTGGCTGAAGAAGAAGATAAGGGTATAGCAAGCGACGTAATACCGGCAGGTAAATGAGCTGCTAAACCGGTTAATCTTTCGTTAATGAGTTGGCGATTTCGATAGATATCACTCTTTTCATTAAATGTCGCCGTGACGATCGATAAGCCTTGTATAGATTCTGAGCGTACTGACTCTAAACCCACCAAGCCACTAATAGAGACTTCAATCTGCCGAGTGACTAATAATTCAACTTGTTGAGATGAAAGGCCAGGTGATTCACTCTGAATAATGACCCGCTTAGGTGCAAATTCAGGAAAAATATCCAAGCCTGCGGTAGTGAACCTATAACTACCGTAGATCAATACCAATAAAGCGAGAGCAATAACAATACCGTAAAAACGTATTGAAAAACGAATTAAATAACTGAGCATGGGTGTGTTAAATAGATACGTTAATTTCGTATCCAGAATACTTACGAATATTGATAACGCCCGTATCTAGCAGTAAATACTGCCCTTTAATTCCATGTAATACCCCCTGCACTTCAGGCTCTTTATCTAAATTTAAAGATTTAACCTTAACGGGGTAATGATCGACGGGGAACAGTATATCCACCATCGGTTCTTCAGATAAAAAGGTAATAGCAGATTGGCCAAAACGCTGAATAATTGCATCCAGCTCGACCTGACAAAGCTTTACTAATTGGTCTCTTTTTTCTGCTAAATCGATAGGCTGCACATGGTTTTTAAGCATTTGTTGCCAACTGGTTTTATCGCTGACGTGCTTAGCAATCACCACTTCAATTAAGCCAGAGATATAGCGTGATTGAACGCTAAATATCGGCAATGCTTGTATGGCACCTTGATCTATCCAGCGGGTTGGTATTTGTGTTTGCCTAGTAATACCGACTTTAATGCCGCTAGAATTTGCCAAATAAACGGTATGCGGCTTTAGGCAAAACGCCTCGCCCCAGCTAGGTTCTCTGCAGGTACCAGCATCATAATGACAAGTTTCTGGCTTCATAATGCACATATCACATTCTGCCAAAGAGATAAAACAAGGATAACAATAACCTTGATTAAAGTTCTTTTTAATCGATCGATTGCAATTTACACAAAAAATACGCCCGGTATAAGTAAATTTTAAAGACTTACCTATTAATGGGTTTAAGGCTAAACGCTGATCACCAACGACTAACTCATATTGCACAGGACTTTCTAAACGAACCTGCATTTTTGATAATATTCCCTGCACTATTTCTTCCTATTAATCCATTAAAGAGATTAGTTTGTTAACCAATTTTGAGGCTTTAAATAACGTTCATAAAGCACAGCTTCTGAGCTACCAGGCTCTGGTTGCCAATTGTATTTCCATTTAGCTGCTGGCGGCATAGACATTAATATCGATTCGGTACGACCACCGGATTGCAAGCCAAACAAAGTGCCACGATCATAAACTAAGTTAAATTCAACATACCGACCTCTACGATACAATTGAAAATCTCGTTCTCTTTCACCGTAAGGCGTGTCTTTTCGTTTCTCTACGATAGGCAAATAGGCATCAATATAATGATCACCTACGCTTTGCATAAAAGCGAAGCAACGTTCAAATGACCACTCATTCAAATCATCAAAAAATAAACCACCCACGCCACGCGTTTCTTCTCTATGTGGTAAAAAGAAATATTCGTCACACCATTGCTTATAGGTCGCATAAATATCGTCACCAAAAGGAAGACAAGCCTTCTTTGCTGTTTGATGCCAATGTATGACATCTTCTTCAAAGGGATAGAAAGGTGTTAAATCAAAGCCACCACCAAACCACCAAATAGCGGGTGAGCCAGGTTTTTCTGCAATCAGAAAGCGCACATTGGCATGAGAAGTAGGCACGTAAGGATTTTTTGGATGAATAACTAATGACACTCCCATCGCATGAAACTGTCGATTAGCCAATTCAGGTCTTTTGGCCGTTGCAGAAGCCGGCAAACTAATTCCGCGTACATAAGAGAAATTGACGCCACCCTGCTCGATAACCTGACCATTTTCTATGACACGACTGCGACCACCACCGCCTTCAGCACGATCCCAGATATCTTCAATAAAACTAGCTTCAGGTTCTACGCTCTCTAAAGCCTTACAAATTTGATCTTGTAAATTGAGTAGATAGTTTTTTACTTTGGTAATGTCATCAGTATTCATAGTTCTTCGGTCGTATTTAATGTTTATTTCTTAAACTAGGCTCTCAGAGCGGGTATCAAAACAGCATTCTAAGCTTTTATCATTCGCACCCTCTACGCTCATCGTTATATACACTCTGAATACTCGTCATTCCAACTAGGACTTCCGGAATCTAAGCTACATGGACGTAAAAAGATTACCATCCATGGCCCTGGATACCGGCTTGCCGGCCGGTATGACGAGTTACTTGTGTATAGCCATGAGTTGAACGCGGAAATAACAGACTATTCTTGCTGTACTGTCTTAAGTTGGCAACCTTCATGTAAAACAGTTAAAACATCTTCGCAATGATTTTTAACTTTAACTTTTCGCCATTCATGTATCAGCACGCCATTAGGATCGATTATAAAAGTACTGCGTTCTATGCCTCTAACCTGCTTGCCGTACATAGCCTTCATTTTAATGACATCAAACAAAGTACACAGCGCTTCATCAGGGTCTGAAAGTAAATCAAAAGGAAAGGCCTGTTTTACTTTAAAGCCTTCGTGCATTTTAATACTGTCTCTGGATACACCCAAAATTACGGCATTTAAAGCCGTAAATTTCTCATACGCCTCACGAAAAGCGAGTCCTTCTTGAGTACAGCCGGGTGTATTGTCTTTAGGATAGAAATAAATGACGAGGAATTGTCCACGAAAATCTGAAAGCTTGAATTCTTTAGCGCCGGTAGATAAAGCTACAAAATCAGTAACGGCATCGCCAATATTAATAAGACTCATAGTACCTAACGTTTTACAGGTTCAAGTATGGCATCAATATTTAATTGATCACAAAAATCTAAAAACTCTTCTCTTAAAGTTAATAATGGCAATTGCGAGGGAATTAATATGATAAATTTGGTTGAAAATACCGCAGATTGTATATAAGCCGCTTGATATGAACTTCCGGAAATTTCTTCAATAGAAATTTCACGATCAAACAGAAAAGAAGTAATAGATTCTACGACATTGTCCCTATCCAAAGAGATGGTTTCAAGTGAGTAAGGTAAGCAATCTTTATCCCTTTCTTTTTCTTTATCCTTTTCTTTGTCTTTTTGCTCAGGACGCAATACATTAAGTTTTATATCCAAACGCTTTTGAATGATATCTAAAGTCGACTCAAGTTTTGCGATTTGATTCCAATTGCCCTGCACCAACAAATAAGCGGCTGCAGATTTGCCTAGACGAGAGGATCTTATTTCTAAAATACTACAATTACAATCGCGTATAGCCGGCAAAATTTCTACAATAAAATTGATTTGGTTGCTACCTAAAGCAGTAATGGATAGTTGCATGTTATTATATATAATAGTTTTTTTATGAGTTTAGCATTAAATTTAATGAACCTTTACCAAAATTAAGTATTTGCACTATTAAAATACCTGCTTTAATTAAATAAACGCCCTTTAACCTTTGATTAATTTCGCACTTTCAAATACCTACCCCTACCTAATAATGACTAAAAACCGTACTTCTAGAACTAACAATTCATTCGTTGCTAATAACGAGCCATCCGAAGAACTTATTTTGGCCGATTTAGATTTAATGCGCGAAGATTGGGAACTTGCCCCTGTTTCATTAACGGATGCTATGGATGATCATCAAGTCGTTGCTAATGAAGAATTTGTAATGCCTGTTGATTATGATCCTATGGCTTCAGGCTCAACGTCCTTCGATAACACGAGTCATAACGCGATAAGTGCCGAAGACCTTGATGACAAAGAAAAGCTAAATATAACTAAGCCTGATGTATTAGATCAAATAAATTTTACTGAAGATCTTAATGCGCTTGATGAAATTGTTATAGAACCCATTAATTTAGACATAACAACAACCGAAATCTCGACGCCCAGCATCATTGAAAACATTGAAACACCAAGTCATGAACCATCCATAATAGCCATAAAAACATCCTTGGCTGATGACCTACCTGAACTCATAAACATCGACATTGCAAAAGAACCTACTTTAGTCAGTGAACAAATCAGTGCCTCGTCTAAGGTTGACATGACTGATGAAGAAAGTAAGGTTAAGAAAGCTCGCTTAATATCTTATGCGGCACTTGGACTGAGTGTGTCCGCCTTAGTAGCCATGTCGTTCTTAAGTATCTTGGTTTTTAACACTAAAATCAGCAACGCAAAATTAACAGATTTAGTCTCTATTCTTCAAGAAGATGTTAAGGATTTAACGATTAAATATGAAGGCTTGGAAAATAGTAGCAAAGACGCAAGTATAGATTCGATCAACCCGCAAGCGCTTGAGAACACTATAGAGGCGACAAACCCCGTTGCAGCGCCTACAAAAAACAAAATAATACACACAGTTGTAAAATCTTTGCCGCTAAAAAAAGTCGATCTTCAAAGCCATCCGATTAAACATCCATCGATGGTATTAGATGGCAACAAAAAAAATAAAGCGCATTAAATGGATACTGCACAAACAGTTTTGTATTTGTCCGAAGGACGTCAGGCAGGATAGCCTGACGTTAGTCTTTGCCATAATGATGGTTTAACTACTCCAATTCATATCGCGCCAAAAAGATAGGATCGATTAAACCTACTCAACTAACACTAGACCTAGCAAGAAAGCTCTAAAATTGACCTACATAATCCATCTTACCGACATCTACACCCAGATGTCTTAGAATGGCATAAGTCGTGGTCAGATGAAAATGGAAATTAGGCAACACAAAGTCCAACAGATAAGGCAAACCTAAAAAATTCATTTCAGTGCGACCAAACTTTAAATGTATAGCTATTTGTTCATTACCATCAATTTGCTCTGGCCTCAGCGTTTGTAAAAAAGCGATGGTTTTTGCAATACGCGCTTGTAACTCAGCAAAACTACTTTCGTTATCTTCATAATTAGGTACTTCTACACCTGCCAAACGAGCCCCACAGCCTTTAACCATATCAGTAGCAATTTGTACCTGACGGCTTAGGGGAAACATATCTGGCGCTAATCGCCCATTAATAAAAATGCTTGGATCAATCTTTTTTGCTTCTGCATGTACTGCGGCTTTATTCAATATTTCAGATAGATTGGTCAACATACGCACAAACGAAGGCACAGAGGCTTGATACAAAGAAATAGACATAAGAACTCCAATAAATTAATGAATTTTAGAATTAGATTAAACCATAACATGATCTGCTTTTAAAAGAGTATCTCTAAAACGAGATGCCTAGTTGGGAGTGTTAGGTTAACAATCGAGTTGTAAACTCGCACGCTGGGTGGGGATTGTAACCCCACACCAAACGATTGATACTGCCACTATCTTTGAAAAATATGTGGATACAAATATACCCATTACAGCTATTGAAAATCAGAGCCTGTTGACCCTGCTTGTTTTTTTAGCGCAGCTTAATTAAGATGACTTAAAAACTTTAGGGATAGAGTTACAATCTCTGCACCCAATGAGGAATATTAATATTATTGTTGGACACCATTAATAAGTTCAAATCTTATAGGGTAGCCATGCTGGTTCGGTTGAACAACTCTTTCTATTGTTTTTGTTGATACAATTTTTCCAGACGCATCTTTAGTCACTTCTATGGATTTTTCGTAGTGGCTTGGAATACAACCAGATAAAAGTATTGTAGTAATGAATAATATGAATAATTTAATTTTCATTGGATTTCCATTTTATTTTTATTTGAATAGCAATAATACCAGAATAGTTATATTGAGACCTTTGCACGATGAAATTTCATTAGTCCAGCTATAATATATAGTAATTCTCATAAGGATACTGTTAACAATTATTAAGGGACCTATACACGAACTCAGTAAAAATCTCATAGAAATGAAATTCTTACATCATAGAAAATCATCTGAAATAAGTAATTAAAATGGCGTGAAAAAACGTACTCCGAAAGACATTGGTTGATGCAATGTTGATTCTGATGGGAAAAGCCCGTTATTTTGGCTTAGGACGAAATCAAACACGTACCCGTACCCGGGGAGAACTAATGTGCGTTGTTCATAATATTAAGAGGGGTGGCTATCGAGGAGTACATAGGTTTTTAATTCATGACACCTATTTCACTATTTGTTAAAGCACGTGTAAATTGCCTTAACCATTGACTGTTACTCGTGATTTTTATATTCGATTATTTTTGAAGTTGCGTGTCTAAGGTGAGCCTCAATGAACCACAGAGGAATCAAAGCCACTTGCCTTTTGTGGTCTTTCTTAGGGGATCAAGCAGAGCTGTCAATCCGTTATGATCAATCTCTTGCATCAGTGCTAATAGCTGGCCTAACTCATTATTAGGAAATCCTTCTCTGGCAAACCAATTAAGATAATGACCAGGTAAATCGGCAAGAACACGCCCTTTATATTTGCCGTAAGGCATGACAAACGTCACTAATTTTGGTAAATCTTCAGCTTTCATCGGGAAATTTAATTTAGAAATATAATATGAGAGATTCAAGTAAAACAGCTAGTAGTCTCGATAAAGCAAAGCGAAATCAAGACTACTTACTAACCAGATGACCCATTTTATTATCCAACAAAGCAAAAGCATAATCTGCTATTACACCATTTTCCATGATAAAACTGGTATTCAATTTTTCGCCCATCATGGATGGGACAGAGTATCGGCAGTTTTAGTTTTTATAGCAATTCACCATTTTTTGTTATTTCTGGCTTATTTTTATCAGGCTTAACACTTCAGCCAATATATCCAATAAACCATCGAAATACCTAAAAGGATACAAAATTTAGTAAAAAAATTGATATCTCGATTATTAAGGGGTGATTTATTTAATAGCTTATGTTCAACAATATCTGTGCCCACTAATATTGGACTTTCTTGATTTTCTAGATTAAAGGCAACCTGATTAATCGCAGGTATTTGATTAAGGCTAACATTTCTAGCGTATTCTTTATTTTCAATTCCATTGGCATTAAATGCGAAAAGGATTGCTGATATGCATATTGCGATAGTTGTTATTTTCATTATGTACTTACTCGCAGCTTGATAATTGTTTCTGTTGTTCTCGCTTAGTTCGGTTAGCTTTTGCCTGGCAACATGCCTACCGATCCTGGTTTAATGCGTTTGCAAGTAACAACCACATCTTCAAGATGGCACTTTTTCATTCCACTATTAGAATTGCCGCATTCGTTACAAATGGCCTTGCCGTTATCTTTCACTGCTTCAACATGCCAACCATAACCTTGTGACTGGCAAAATCTTTTACTGTAATTTTTAAT
>QVQF01000178.1 GCA_003584895.1 Methylococcales bacterium | reverse complement strand
GCGGAAACTTTTTTCTTATGCTCTATGTAGATATGGTATCTTTCTTCTTGGGTTAGATGGGTAAATGTTGTTCGCATTGGACACCTCTTTAGTTTTTTGTTTTGGTCGACGGAAACTATACCATCTATCCTTTTTAAAGGGTGTTGCACTTATTATATGAATTTGGGATCACAAGACGGCTTTTACAATAGGTAATAAAGTTTTCTTGTCAGCAAAAAAAGGCGGTGAATACGATTGTGAAAAGGCCACTGCAAGGGAAATTGAGTATTCCTTATATTCAGAAAATATGGGGGCAGGGAAACTTGTTTTTTCACAAAACAACATAAAAACAGAATCCATAGCAATAGCACCCAAGACCATAAAAGAAACATTATTTAAAATAGCGTGTGGTAAACAATGAAAAAACTAATGCTGGTATTGTTATTACTGATCTCGACTAATGTCTTTGCTGAATGGACTAAGGTTGGTAGTAATGAGGATGGGGATTATTATATGGATTTTCAATCTATAGAAAATGAGGGTAATAAAGTATTGGCCTTCATTTTTGGATATAAAGTAAACGTGTGGGCGTTGAATGATTACAAAATAATTCAGACCTCTATTAATGGTATGAAGTATTTTTCAGACAAAGTTCATTATGAGTATGATTGTGAAGAAAAAACCTATCAAACATATAGTACTAAAAGTTATTCAGGTCATATGGGTTTAGGTAGCCTTATAAGTAGTGTTAGTGCTGACGTTAGTATTTATAATTCCGGAACTGAAGAAATAGTGCCAGGCAGTATCAATGAAATTAGATTTAAATGGGTGTGTGACAGGAAGGGCCAAAGATAACTGATAGCTAGGTTTTTGGTGCCCCATGATTAGTTTTAGTAAGTTTAGTTGCAGCAGTAGGGAGGCTGGTGTGGTTGGAGTGACAGGGTTAATCCCGTCACTCTGAACCGATTGTAATTATAATGAAATTCTTGAAATACCTACGGCTTTACGTAATTCTTTCATAAATGGTACGCTAACGGCTCTTGCTTTTAGTGCGCCTTCTTGTAGTTGTTCTTCAATATGCTCGGGCGCTTGAAGTAGCGCTTCGTAGCGTTCTCTGGCTGGCGTGATGTGCTCGTTAATATGTTCGAATAGCACGCTTTTCATTTCGCCCCAAGCGATACCTTCAGCATAGCGCTGACGTATATCTAGTACTTCATCGGTACTAGCAAAAGCCCTGTAGATACTGAATAAAGTACAGGTGTCTGGATCTTTAGCTTGGCCTGGCTCTAAAGAGTTTGTTTGAATTTTGTTTATAAGTTTCTTTAATTTCTTTTCAGGTTCAAACAATGGAATGGTGTTGTTGTAGCTTTTGCTCATTTTACGACCATCCATACCCGATAGAGTTGCGCCATGCTCATCGATAACGGCTTCGGGTAAGACAAAATGTTCCCCATAAATATGGTTAAATCGTCCGGCAATATCTCTGGCCATTTCAATGTGTTGTATCTGATCTTTTCCGACCGGTACTTTATGGGCATTAAACATGAGTATGTCGGCAGCCATCAGTATGGGATAAGCAAATAAGCCCATATTAACGCCTTTGTCGAGATCATTTTCGCCGCTCTGCTCGTTCTCTGCGGTTGCAGCTTTATAAGCATGTGCTCTATTCATTAAGCCTTTAGAGGCTACGCAGGTCAACATCCACATGAGTTCCATGATTTCTGGAACATCTGACTGACGATAGAACACGGCATTTGAGGTATCTAGCCCTAAAGCTAACCAAGTTGCGGCGATTTCTAAGCTAGAGCGCCTGACTCTTTCTGGCTCTTGGCATTTAATTAAGGCATGGTAGTCAGCGAGAAAATAAAAAGGCGTGACATTGGCATTTTTGCTGGCGGCAATGGCGGGCTTAATGGCGCCTACATAATTACCTAAATGAGGAGTGCCGGTAGTGGTAATGCCGGTTAAAATAATTTCTTTAGTCATGAGAGCTCTAAATGGTAGCGTTAAGTGTTATGAATTTTACATAACTTCTATTTTATATCTAGCCTTTGCTGGTAAAGAGGATGATAAATCCTTAAGTTTCTTTAGGCGTTTCGTTCGCTAAGCTCAACTCTGCTTGTAAGCGTTCATAAATGCCACCAAAGCTACCATTGCTCATTAATACAAAATGACCACCAAGCTCCGCTTCTTCTTTGAGTTTAGCAATGATGTCATCTAGTGTTGTATAGATCGTTATGTTGTCGGCATATTTTTGTACCGCACTTAAATCCCAACCTAAGTTTTGTGGTTGATAAATAATGGCTATATCCGCTAAATTTAAAGATTCAGCGAGTGTTTGGGTATGGATGCCAAGGCGCATGGTATTAGATCTGGGTTCTACAATAGCGATAATGCGTTCTTGCCCCACTTGTTTGCGTAAGCCATCTAGGGTGGTTGCAATGGCGGTTGGATGGTGTGCAAAATCATCGTAAAGAGTTACGTTATTAATGGTGGCGATGACTTCCATGCGCCGTTTAACATTTCTGAATTGGCATAGTGCGGTTATGGCATCTTTAGGTAGTATGCCTATATGGCTGGCAGCAACAATGGCAGATAATGCGTTATAAACATTATGTTCGCCCGTTAATGACCAATCAATAATGCCTTGCTCAAGGTTTTCAAAGAGCACAGAGTAGCGACTGCCGTCGGCTTTTATTAAGCCTGCATTCCAAAGAGCGTCACCATTAATCGAGGTATTTGCAACAGGCGTCCAGCAACCCATGCTGAGAGTCTCTTTTAGGTTGTTGTCGCGCTCTGGACAGATAATAAGACCTTCGCCAGGTATAGTTCTAACCAGATGATGGAATTGTCGCTTAATGGCATCCAGATCAGGAAATATATCGGCATGATCAAATTCTAGGTTATTGAGTATCGCTGTGCGAGGTCTATAGTGAACAAACTTGGAGCGTTTATCAAAAAACGCTGAATCATATTCATCTGCCTCAATCACAAAGAAGCCTGATTTGTTTTCAGGCCCGCCGCCTAAGCGTGCTGAAATGCCAAAGTTTAAAGGTATGCCTCCGATTAAAAAGCCAGGGTTATAGCCTTGATGTTCCAGTATCCAGCTTAACATGCTCGATGTAGTGGTTTTGCCATGGGTTCCTGCGACACCTAGTACCCATTTATCATGTAGCACATGCTCGGCTAACCACTGAGGACCTGATACATAATTGAGTCCTCGGTTTAATACGGCTTCAACTTCAGGGTTACCACGAGATAGCGCATTGCCTATGATGACTAGGTCCGGTTCACCGTCTAGATTCTCAGGCTGGTAGCCATTCATTAGCTCTATGCCTTGCTCCTGTAATTGGGTGCTCATAGGAGGGTAAACGTTTTGGTCGGAGCCACTAACTTGATGCCCCATTTGTCTTGCAATGACGGCCAGTCCGCCCATAAATGTTCCGCAAATACCTATGATGTGAATATACAATGTTGTGTCCTAATTAGGTGAGCAGAAGAATGTTTTTTTCATCTACTGTTTATTAATATGAAATAGTTACTTGGCTTTGATGATAAGTTACAATGATTTCATTAAGAAGATATAACTATATGATCTATCAATGACCGAAAAAAACAAAATAATAGTTGAATCTACGCCTTATTTTATTGCTGAGCAATCAGCTCCTGAAAAAGGTAAGTATGTATTCGCTTATACCATTACCATCACTAATGAAGGATCAGTTCCTGCTAAGCTATTAAATCGACATTGGTTAATCACCGATTCAAATGGCAAGATTCAGGAAGTTAGAGGCGATGGTGTTATTGGCGAGCAACCTTATCTTAAGCCGGGTGAAATGTTTCGTTATACCAGCGGTGCAATACTTGAAACCTCAGTTGGAACTATGCAAGGTCAATATGCCATGTGTTCTGATGAGGGTGAGAGTTTTAATGCTCAAATTCCTAAATTTACCTTATCTATTCCAAGAACCTTACATTAGTTAAATGTCTATTTACGCCATAGGAGACATCCAAGGTTGCTTTGATGATTTATTAAGGCTGCTTGATGTTATCTCTTTTAATGAAAATTCTGATCAGCTTTGGTTTGCCGGTGATTTAGTTAATCGTGGGCCAAAATCTTTAGAAACCCTGCGCTTTGTTAAATCCTTAGGGAGTGCCGCTGTTACCGTGCTGGGTAATCATGATATGCATTTGTTGGCAGCATCGTGTTTGCCAAAGGTCGCCAATAAAAAGGACTGTCTTACACAGGTACTTGATGCACCTGATAGAGATGAGCTCATTTATTGGTTAAGACACCGGCCTTTAATGCATTATAACGATGAATTCTGCTTACTACATGCGGGATTACCTCCGCAATGGGATTTTAAGAAAGCTAAAAAGATGGCTATCATAGCTGAACAAACTCTCAGAGACAAAGACTATGAGGTCTTTTTAAAGCAAATGTATGGTAATAAGCCGAATATTTGGTCGCCTAATTTACAAGGCGTTTCTAGGTTACGCTTTATTATTAATTGTTTTACCCGTATGCGTTATTGTGATGCGCAGGGGCGTTTGGATTTTGTAAATAGCGGTCCTTTAGGCTCGCAGCCTGAAAACTTATTTCCCTGGTTTAATGCGCCTAGGCGTAAAAATGCAGATATGCGTATTATCTTCGGTCATTGGTCAAGCTTAGGTTACTATGAGGGTCCAAATTGTTATGGTATTGATACCGGCTGTTTGTGGGGAGGGCAGTTAACAGCGTTGAGATTGGATGAGACTATGCGGCGCTTTAGTGTCGATTGTCAGGAAGCTTATAAGCAAAGAAAAACATGCTGCACTTTCACTGTGCCTGATTTAAAGTCCAAGCATATCGGTGTTAAGAAGAAAGGGGCGGTAGTATAAGCTTTAACTGTTTTCAGTTAAGACTTAACTCTTAATGGTGGGAGTTTAGATCAAGCTGCCAACTACAGTATTTATTAGCTGTAGTTGACTTTAGTATCTTAAAAGATGCTGGTTTGATCAGAGCTTACTTGATTTTAGCTTCTTTGTAGATAACATGCTTGCGAACAACAGGATCAAACTTTTTGATCTCCATTTTCTCTGGCATGGTGCGCTTGTTTTTGGTCGTAGTGTAGAAATGACCAGTGCCTTCGGTAGAAATTAATTTAATTTTATCGCGCATTGTTTATCTCCTTAAACCTTGGTGCCGTTTTTGCGTAAATCTGCTAAAACAGCGTCTATGCCATTTTTATCAATGATACGCATTGCTTTTGTAGAAATTCGAAGACGCACCCAACGATTTTCGCTTTCTACCCAAAATCTGTGATGTTGCAGATTAGGAAGGAAACGTCTTTTAGTTCTGTTGTTTGCGTGTGATACGTTATTACCTGTAACGGGTTTTTTACCAGTTACTTGACATACTCTAGACATGATTGACCTCTTGGTGCGCCTAAATTTATAAATTAGCCAATCTTTATACCAAAAAATCTTTTCAAGGTAAATAACTATCTATAAAATAAACCTCATCAATCTTCTACTAAAGTACAACACAGGACAATAATGCCTATTAAACTCGGCATGGTTATGGATTCCATAGACCATATCAATATCAAAAAAGACACCAGTTTTGCCATGTTGCTTGAAGCACAAGCTAGAGGTTGGGAGCTGCATTATATGGAGCTTAATGATCTCTTTCTAAGAAATGGCAGAGCTTACGCAAGAACTCGAACCCTCACAGTGCAGCGTGATGCCCAACAGTGGTATCAATTCATTGCTGAACAAGATATTCCACTAGAACAGTTAAATGTCATCTTGATGCGTAAGGATCCTCCTTTCGATCAAGAATATATTTATGCAACATACTTATTAGAGCGCGCTGAAAGTATGGGCGTTTATGTGGTCAATAAACCGCAGTCATTGCGCGATGCTAATGAAAAGCTTTTTACAGCTTGGTTTCCTCAGTGCTGTGCAGAAACTTTAGTCGCTAGAGAGCCTGCTCGCATCAGAAGTTTTTTGCAGGAACAAGGTGAAATCATATTAAAACCGCTAGATGGTATGGGCGGCACTTCTATTTTTCATTTGCGACAAAATGATCCTAATCTTAGTGTGATTTTGGAAACCATGACGCAATACAATAGTCGCTATGTCATGGCTCAAAAGTATCTGCCGGAAATAAAGGATGGCGATAAGCGCATATTAATGATTAATGGTGTAGCTGTTCCTTACGCTTTGGCGCGTATTCCTGCGCAAGGTGAATCACGAGGTAATTTGGCTGCAGGTGGTCGTGCAGAAGGTCGACCTTTAACTGAACAAGATTTATGGATTGCAAATCAGGTAGGCCCTACCTTAAGAGAGAAAGGCTTGGTTTTCGTTGGCATTGATGTCATTGGTGATAAATTGACCGAAATCAATGTGACTAGCCCAACTTGCGTTCAAGAGTTAGATCAGCAATTCGGACTTAATATCGCCGGCATGTTAATGGATCATATTGATACAAAATTGCGATGCAATGATTAGTAAGGTCATTATTTCACCCAATTTCAATGTGTTAAGTAATAAAGATGTTTTACCCATAGCATTAGCTGTAGCGGTTATTTTTCATATGATGTTGGTTGTTGCTTGGGGGCTTGGCGCGCATAAATCGGAACCAGAGCGCCTATCTAAACCTATCGAGGTTACTTTAATTAGTAAGTCGACAGAAAAGAAAGAGGATAAGGCCGATTTTTTAGCTCAAGAAAATCAGTCTGGTGCAGGGCGTCAGGTCAATCAGGCTGAATCTCCTGCGCAACAGGCTGCCAGTCAGAGCCAGCATAAAAAAGAAAGTCCTATTAAAAAGACGGCTGTTGAAGAAGATCACTCTAAGTCTAAATCTGCGCAACGAGTACTGACTGCTGCAAAGGCTGAAAGAAAAGTCGTTGCAGCTAAAAATACTGAGGTCGCGAAAGAGCCTGAGGAACATCCAAAATTAACAGCTGATTTATTGCAGCAGCAAATTGCTCAATTAGGTGCGGAAATTAGACAAAGCCAACCTAGTGCAGAACAAGCTAAAATAAAATTTGTGGACGCGGTGAGTACTCACAAATATATTGCCGCTCAATATATGAAAGACTGGGAAAGTAAAGTAGAGCATACGGGTAATCTTAATTACCCTGAAGTGGCGCTCAAGAAAAACTTCTCTGGGACATTGACGATGGATGTGGGTGTTAATGCGGATGGCAGTATTTACAGCATCCGAATCGGTAGATCTTCTGGGAATTTGGAATTAGATGAGGCCGCTAAAAAAATTGTGCGTATGAGTGCGCCGTTTGCGCCACTGCCTTTAGATTTACGTAAGGAAGTTGATGTTTTAGTCATTACCCGTGTTTGGAAATTCTCGGATGAGTCCGGCTTAGTGACACAGTAATTAGTTGCTTAAGTCAGCATAACCTTCGATACTAACTCTTATGAATCAAGTGACCTATTTAAATAACCAGTTTATTATCGCCATGCCAAACTTGGCAGACCCTAATTTCTTTCATACCGTGACTTATTTATGTCAACATAATGAAGAAGGGGCTTTAGGTATAATCATAAACAGACCTGCAGAAATGAAGTTGGGAGAGATTTGTGAGCAAATGCACATTTCCTATCACTCAGATGCCATCGCTGAAACTCCCGTTTTTGTGGGAGGGCCGGTTCAACAAGAACGTGGTTTTGTTTTGCATACTACCGGTGGTCATTGGGATGTGACTATGGCTGTTTCTGATACGATTTCTTTAACGACCTCACGAGATATTATAGAGGCTATTGCTGCGGAAGAGGGGCCTGAGCAGTATCTGGTTGCACTGGGTTATGCCGGTTGGGGTGGCGGGCAATTGGAGCAAGAAATGCTAGATAATACTTGGTTGAATACGCCTTATGGCAAACATATTATCTTTGATACGCCGATAGATAAACGCTGGCAGGCTGCTGGTGGACAAATCGGCATTGATATTAATCAATTAACGACACCGGCAGGACATGGCTAAGCAAGATCCTTTAGTAGCAAAATGCAGTGCCGATACTTATCTAGGTTTTGACTTTGGTAGTAAGAAAATAGGTACAGCGGTTGGTCAAACCGTGACGGCGACAGCGAGTCCATTAGTTACGATACGTTCAATTAATCAAAATCCTAATTGGCAAATCATTAGTCAACTCATACAAGAATGGCGTCCTATAGGCTTAGTCGTCGGCATATCAAGACAATCTGATGGTACTGACAACCCAATAACGCCACGTATGATAAAATTCTGCCGTCAACTGGAAGGGCGTTATCAATTGCCGGTTTTTCAGCAAGATGAAACGCTATCAACCTTTGAAGCAAAACAATTATTGTTTGATGAAGTATATGTTAATGCGAGTAAGCTTTGGGAAGTACAAGATCAGCTTGCAGCCCAGCTTATTTTACAAACCTGGTTAAACGACTTTAAGAATAAAGAAAAGGATCAATAAGTGCTGGATATAAACGATTTACTCAACAAGCTGGAAGCTGAGTTAAAGCGAGTCATTGTTGAACGAGGCTTGGTCGATCCGCTGATGATCGGCATACGCACAGGTGGTGTCTGGGTTGCGGAGCAATTGCATCAACGCTTAGGCATTCAAGATGATTTAGCTTTACTGGACATCTCATTTTATCGCGACGATTTCTCACAAATTGGCGTTAATCCTAATGTAAAGCCCAGTCAATTGCCTCAGGATATTAAAGGTCGCGATATTATCCTGATAGACGATGTCTTTTATACGGGTAGAACTATACGTGCAGCTCTCAATGAAATCTTTGATTATGGACGTCCTAATCAAGTGGTTTTAGCCGTATTAATTGAGCGAGACGGTAAGCAAATTCCCTTATGTCCTGATTGTGTAGGTACTAGCATTAAGTTGAATGCAGGTCAGCGCATCAAATTAACAGGCCCTAGTCCTCTGAGTATTCATTTACAAACACTTGATGCGGTAGCTTAAACCATGACTGAAAATATCCAGCTTAATTCTGAAGGCAAGCTTAAGCACTTTTTGAGTATTGAAGGGTTAAACAAAACCCTATTAACAGAGATCTTGGATATAGCCGAATCGTTTATCGGCATGAATGATCAGCAGATTAAAAAAGTGCCGTTGTTGCGTGGCAAAACGATTGTTAATCTGTTTTTTGAAAACAGCACGCGCACGCGCACGACTTTTGAGCTGGCTGCCAAGCGTTTATCGGCCGATGTGCTGAGCATGAGTATTGCCACCTCATCGACTTCCAAGGGCGAAAGTTTGCTAGACACTATTCGCAATTTAGAGGCGATGTTTGTAGACATGTTTGTGGTGCGTCATGCTATTAGTGGCGCGGCACATTTTATCGCTCAACATACCGCCCCTCATATTAGCGTCATTAATGCGGGTGATGGCCAACATGCGCATCCAACTCAGGCCATGTTGGATATGTTTACTATTCGGCAAGTCAAACAAGATTTTTCTAATCTACGTGTCGCCATAATTGGCGATATATTACATTCTAGGGTGGCAAGATCACAGATCCAAGCCTTGAATATTTTGGGTGCGGCTGAAGTGCGGGTGATTGCACCTAAAACCTTGTTGCCTTCACATGTTGAAAGCCTTGGGGTCAATGTCTCCCATGATCTAACCTCAGGTCTTAAAGATATCGATGTCATTATCATGCTGCGATTACAAAAAGAGCGCATGACGTCGGCTTTATTACCCAGTGAAAGTGAATACTTTAAATGTTTTGGCTTGACCGAAGCTAAGTTAAAAATAGCAAAGCCTGATGCCATTGTGATGCATCCAGGTCCTATTAACCGAGGCGTTGAAATCGATTCTAAAGTCGCTGATGGTCCGCAGTCCGTTATTCTTAAACAAGTGAGTAATGGCATCGCCATACGTATGGCAATTATGGCCATGGCGATGCAAAAACAAGGAGCGGCAGGATGAGCCAAATACACATTAAGCAGGGACAAATCATTGATCCTGCTAATAACATCAATCGTATCGGTGATGTTTATATTGCAGACGGTAAGGTGGTTTCTGTCACCCATGAGCCAGCAGGCTTTAAGCCAACGACTGTTATAGATGCAACGAATAAAATAATATGTCCAGGATTTATTGATTTAAGTACTCGGTTGCGCGAGCCGGGACAAAGTCGTAAAGCGACTTTTAAAAGTGAAGCCATTGCAGCAGCCAGCGCCGGTGTCACCACCATGTGTTTGCAGCCAGATACTAATCCCGTTATTGATACGCCGGCCGTTGCTGAATTAATCAAAGAGCTCGCTGAAAAAGCACATTATCCGCAAATCTATCCGATTGCAGCCTTAACTCGAAAGCTGGAAGGTACAGAGCTAAGTTCCATGTTGTCGCTTAAGCAAGCGGGTTGTATTGCCGTAGGCAATGCACAGCAATCCGTTAAAAATTTATTGATACTCAGGCGAGCCATGGAATATGCCGCCAGTCATGACTTATTAGTGATGTTTCGACCTAATGATTATTGGCTAGGCAATAACGGCTGTGCTCATGAAGGTGCCGTTGCCACTCGTTATGGTTTACCGAGTATTCCAGAAGAAGCAGAAACCATCGCTTTGGCTCAATGTCTGGAGCTCGTTGAGCTGACGGGTTGCCGTATGCATTTTGGCCAGCTCAGTTGTAAACGTTCCGTCATTAAAATTTATCAAGCTAAAAAATATGGCTTGAATGTCAGTGCTGATGTCGCTATTCATCAGTTACATTTAACAGAAAATGACATGATACCTTTTGACAGTAGTTATCATGTGTTGCCGCCATTTCGTACCGAAGAAGATAAGCAATATTTACGGGAAGGCTTGGCCAGTGGTACGCTGAACAGTATTTGTTCAGACCATCAACCGCACGATATAGATGCTAAATTAGGCGCGTTTCCAGAAACAGAGCCGGGCGTTTCGGCATTAGAAACCCTGTTGCCACTCATGCTCAAACTGGTAGAACAAGGCGCAATAAGCTTACAACAAGGTATAGCCGCCTTAAGTGAAAATCCTGCCCGTGTTCTGCATCTAAATAGTGGTGCTTTAACACTGGGTTATGCAGCCGATGTCTGTGTGTTTGATCCCGAATTAACGTGGCAAGTCAATGCAGAGAATTGGAAGAGTCAGGGTATTAATACGCCATTTTGGGGGCAAGAATTCAAAGGTCGAGTCACGCATACTCTACAGGCCGGCAAGATCATTTATAGTTTGGAGTAAAACAGCTTTAGCTGTTTTAAAGTGCTGAGCTGAAGCTCAGCACTCCAGTCACAACAACATTAATTTTATATATTACCTCTAAGGTAATAAGTTTGGAGAAAGACATTGCAAGAGCAGGTATTAGCGACTTTATTACGAGGGACTGATGAAGTTTTAGTCGAGCACGAATTAGTTAAAAAGTTGCAAGAGGGGCGTCCTTTACGGATTAAAGCAGGCTTTGATCCCACGGCTCCTGATTTACATTTGGGTCATACTGTACTCATCAACAAATTAAAG
This sequence comes from Methylococcales bacterium, assembly GCA_003584895.1. Lineage (GTDB taxonomy): Bacteria > Pseudomonadota > Gammaproteobacteria > Methylococcales > Methylomonadaceae > Methylobacter_C. The sequence goes on along the minus strand of QVQF01000178.1, from coordinate 12,887 downwards.
CAGTTTCAAGATTTAGGTCATGAAGTTTTATTTCTGATCGGTGACTTTACCGGCATGATAGGTGATCCCACTGGAAAAAATGTCACGCGTAAACCCTTAACGCGCGAACAAGTGCTTGAAAATGCTAAAACCTATCAAGAGCAAATCTTTAAAATCCTAGATCCTGCTAAAACCCAAGTGATGTTTAATTCAACGTGGATGAATGCCATGTCACCTGCGGATTTAATCCAATTAGCGGCCAAGCATACCGTTGCCCGTATGCTAGAGCGTGATGATTTTAACAAGCGCTTTAAAGGTGGCCAGCCTATCGCCATCCATGAATTTCTATACCCTTTAATACAAGGTTATGATTCAGTTGCTATGAAAGCTGATGTCGAATTAGGTGGGACTGATCAAAAATTCAACTTGTTAGTCGGCAGGCAGTTGCAAGAAGTGTTTGGTCAAAAACCCCAGGTGGTCATGACCATGCCGATACTGGAAGGCTTAGACGGCGTACAAAAAATGTCTAAATCGCTAAACAATTACATCGGTATTGCAGATCCTGCCGATGATATGTTTGGCAAATTAATGTCGATTTCTGATGAATTAATGTGGCGCTATTTTGAGTTATTAAGTTTTCGTCCTATGACTGAGATTAACGCTTGGCGCTTAGAATGCGAAAATGGCGCTAATCCACGTAATTATAAAGTGAAGCTGGCTCAGGAAATTATAGAGCGCTTTCATGATGCGGCTGCCGCCGAAAAAGCTTTAGAAAATTTTGAGGCACGTTTTCAACGCGGCGCAATACCCGATGAAATGGACGAGCTGACCTTAAGCACCGAAGGCTCAGGTTATAGCATTGCTAATTTATTAAAAGACGCGGGTTTAGCGAGTAGTACTTCAGAAGCCATAAGAATGATTAATCAAGGCGCTGTAAAAATCTCTGGTGAAAAAGTGACTGATACTAAGCTAGAAATAGCCGTCGCGACGGAAAATGTCTTTCAAGTCGGCAAAAGAAAGTTTGCTAGAGTAAAAATAATCGCGGCTAGTTAGTCATAACTTTCATAATGACTATGCTTCATAGTGAGTATCGCATTCGGTTGATTTAGCTTGTACTTGTAAAAAATAATGCGTACACTTCGAGTTCGGTTATGAGGTATGAGCCGATATATGATTGATAATCAATATGTTAAACTAAAATAAAAATAAAATGAGGAGTGGTTATGTCTGATGAAAAGAAAGGTTGTGCCGTCATGGAACAGGCTTTAACTTGGTTAAAGGTCACTGATGATTGGACTGTAGGTGGTTACCAAAATAAATTACCAAGAATGTGTTACGCCGCTGTAGGTTTAATTCTGGTACTTATAATTTTATAAATAAAATAATAAAAGGTGGATTTAAGTCCTCAATATGGCACGCGATTGATGAGCGTCTTAGTTCATATCGTTAAACATATTGCATAAAAAAGGGGAGATGACTCCTCTACGATAATCCATACAATAGTAAAGTAATAACTGACCCCTGCTTAGACTGATCTGAGCAGGGGTTTTTTTATGTTTAATAGGGAAATTAGACGGTATGGCCGCACTGGCATTCGCCACACAATTTATTAAGGTAAAGCGAATTGCAACGTTAGCGGCATGAAGTTTATTGTTGATGCTCAGTTACCACTTTGAGCCGGTCGGGGTTTAAAACCCCGATCGAAACGTTTGGATGCCTCAATAACTTTCGAAACCTAAACGTTAGACACGGGACAAGGTACTTGCGTAGGTCGGGTTAGGCGTTAGCCGTAACCCGACACACTACGACACAATGTCGGGTTACGCTATCGCTAACCCGACCTACACACTACACACTTCGTCGGTAGTATGACTAGTTACGCAAGGTATAGGAGGAGTAACATAAGCTATCGTTCCTGGTGGATCAGTGCCGAGCCTATTACGTGCGCTATCGGGTTCTTGCATAAGCTATGGCGCTATAGCATGTGCTATAGCCGGGGATCTTGCGCCTCTCTGCCATAGCATGTGCTATAGCCGGGGATCTTGCGTATCTCTGCTATGGCTTGTGCTATAGCTGGGCATCTTGTGCATCTCTGCTATGGCTTGTGTTATAGCTGGGCATCTTGTGCATCTCTGCTATGGCTTGTGCTATAGCTGGGCATCTTGTGCATCTTTGCTATGGCTTGTGCTATAGCCGGGCAGCTTGTGCTTTTCTGCTATGGCTTGTGCTATGACTGGGCAGCTTGTGCGGCTTGTGATATTGCTCTAAATAGGGCGAAACCTTCGCCCCATACTCAGGCATTAGCTTATGTCGTCGCTGATTGTTGATGCCAGCCCTTGACCCAATTCGGAAGTTTGTCTGCGGGCATGGCTTTAGCAAACACATAACCCTGTGCTAATTCACAACCCAATTCTAACAGGCGCTCACAATGAGCTGGTGTTTCTACGCCTTCGGCGATCACTTGATGATTAAAGGCGCTGGCGAGCCCTATAATGCCTTCTATGATGGAAAGGTCTTCTAAATCGGTCAACATGTCACGCACAAAGCTCTGATCTATCTTCAGCATATTCACGGGCAGACGCTTCAAATAAGTTAGTGAGGAATAGCCCGTGCCAAAATCATCAAGGGAAAAATGTACCCCCATTTCGCAGCAGGCCTTCATGATATTTGAGGTGTTGTTAAGATCTTCCAATGCTGAAGATTCCAATATTTCAAGTTCAATTTGACTGGGGTGAACATTGGGATTAGCAGCAAAGCGTTCAGACAGATTTAGTGCAAAGCACTCTTGCTGTAAATGATGAGCGCCGATGTTGACGCTAACGGGGAGTACAAAACCCTGCTGATGCCATTCAGTTAATTGGGCGAAGGTTTCGTCTATGACCCATTCACCGACTTCAATATAGTAAGGATGGTTATCGATGAGTGGCAAAAAGGCCGCAGGAAACAATAAGCCCTGCTTAGGATGTTGCCAGCGTATCAGCGCCTCGGCACCGATCACCTCGCCGGTTTTCATATTGACCTTGGGTTGATAGTGCAGTACAAACTCACGGTTATCGATAGCGCTACGGATACCGGTTAGCTGTTCCTGCTCGGTTTTCAGTGCCGCGTTCTTAATCAGATCGAAGTATATATACTGATTCTTGCCCGATTGTTTGGCCACATACATGGCCTGATCGGCATGGCGTAACAGTTTATCGGCATCACTATCATCCTTAGGATAGAGCGTGACACCGATGCTAGCAGAAACCTGTAGTGTGATGTCATTGAGCCTCACTGGATCGGCGGCCGCTTGCAACAGGCGCTTTAGTAGCGGTTCACAATCTTGCTGACAGTCTAAATTGACTAACACGGCTACAAATTCATCGCCACCAATACGGGCCAAGGTGTCCACTTCGCGTAGCATATCGCGCATGCGGTTAGAGACCGCAATCAATAGAGCGTCACCCACGGAATGTCCATGAATGTCGTTGACGGCCTTGAAGCCATCTAAATCCAGATAAATTAGGGCTATCAGTTTTCCTTGTCGTTCTGCTTGCAGGATGGCTTGCTCTAGGCGGTCGGCTAACAGCGAGCGATTGGGTAAGCCGGTGAGAGGATCGTAATTGGCGCTATGCTCAAGTTGCTGTTGATGGCTTTTCGTAGCCGTGATGTCGGAAAATAAGGCGATATAATTTTGAGTTTTGCCCTCAGCATTTTGTATCGCATTGATGTTGATCATAATCACATAGTTATCGCCATTTTTGTGTCGATCCCATATTTCTCCGTACCAATGCTGCTTGGTGTGGAGATCCTGCCACAGTTTTTTATAAAATTCGGGCTCCTGCCGGCCAGATCTAAGTAGAGAGGGGTTTTGACCTATAGCCTCTGCACGTGAGTAGCCGGTAATCGTGGTAAAGGCATCATTAACATCAATAATAGTAGTGGCGGCATCGGTGATCATAATGCCTTCTCTAGAGTGCGTAAAGACATTGGCGGCAAGAATTAGGCGAGCTTCCGTGGCTTTTCGTACAGTGATATCCTCAATGGTACCGCGTAGTCGCAAGCTTTGATCTTGACTGTCAGTGTAATAGTCAGCGATGACCGAGACCCAATGGATGCTAGTATCGGGCCAAAGCACACGATATTCAATCACATAACGATCTTGTGTTGACTCGCTGCGCTTAAGCTCTGCTTCTATCCTATGCAGATCTTCTGGATGCACTCTACGCGTAAAGTCATCAAAGTGGCCACTGAACTCGCCAGGGCCGTAACCCCATATTTCCTCGGTGCGTACAGATACTATGATCTGATTGGTAAGAACATTTTTGTCAAAAACACCTAGCTTTGCTGCATTGAGTGCCAACCTAAGTCGCTCCTCACTTTGTTTTAAGATGATCTCGTTAACATGCTGATCAGTGATATCCTTTGCCGTGCCGACCATACGCAAGGCATGACCCTGTGCATCCTTTAGCAGTTCGCCATGACGGCTTATATAACGCAGTGTGCCGTCAGGTAAACGGCGTCTAACCACTATTTCACTGGGGTTTTCATCATGATTACTGTTTGTGATCTGCTCCAGTAAAGCCGAGCGATCATCTTCATGAACCAGCGCTATGATGGCCTCTGGAGTAGGAATAAAACTATCTGCTGACACGCCGTACAATCGATAAGTCTCTTCAGACCAAACCAATGGATTGATAAAGTCATAACTCCAACTGCCGATATGGGAGATGCGTTGAGATTCGGACAATAAACGTTCTTTTTCGCGCAGTAATTCTGCCGCATATAGGCGTTCTTTTGTCAGCATCAGTTGGTACTGGGCATCATTCAAGTTGGATTTTAGACATAGATTATTAAAGGCGTAAGCAATATCAGCCTGTATTTGTGTAAGCAGTGTTATTTGCTGCTCGTCGAAATAGTCCTTTTCGTCGGCATAAAAAGATAAGGCTCCGATGGTGATATTGTTTTCTGTGATGGCAATACTGGCCGCCGCTAGTAAGCCGTATTGTCTAGCTCTTTCATGCAGGGTCTGGGTTTCTTCTGGCGCCAAAAAATCATTATAAAGGCAGTAGTTGTTCGTACTGATGGCTAGTGCGGTAGGTAATTTTTGGTCTTGAGTGTTATGTATGTTTAAGCGTAAGTCGTCAAGATAGTGCGTTTCGCCTGCGGCTGAATAGATGTCGATGTCACCCGTATCAGGATTCAGTAAGGCTACCCAAGCCAAGCGAAAACCGCCTTGTTGCACAGCAATCTGGCAAAAGTTATTTAGGAGCTGGTTGCGATCTTTAGTGTCGATAATGGTTAGCGCGATGGCGTTAGTCATCGCATATAGCCGATTAAGCCGCTGTATTTTTTGTTCGGCCTGTTTGCGAACACTGATGTCAGTAATGATGACACTCAGCGCTGGTGCGCCTGAAAATTCGACCGGACTCCAAGATAGCAATACCGTCAGCGGCTGTCCTGTTGAGGTGTTTAGTGTTATTTCATCGTCATTATTCTGACTAGTCGTTAGGTTTTTCAAGCGCTCAGCGACCAGTGTCCGGTCTTGAGGCGTCACATAATCGCTAAACTGCGATCCTATCAGTTTTTCTAAGGGTATTTGCAGCAGCGTTGCCAGTGGTTGATTGCTATAAAAAATCTGTCCGCTGCTGACTAGAAAGGCAGCGCCTTCTTGCATGGTTTCTACCATGACACGGTAAGGATGTTCAGAGCCTGTTAAGCTGAAAATTTTCTCGCCGTCTGGATGAGAAATGACTAGAGCATCCACTTCGCCATTTTGAATGGCGGTTAGTGTTTCTTCAGTCTCAGTAAGGCGATACTGTAGGCGCTGGTTCTCGCTTAACAGTTGTTCTAAGGATAGTTTTTCGATGGCCATAGTACGATTATTCTGTGGGCTGAGGGGGCTTTTTGATGATCTCAAGACCTGCAAGTATCTGCTCGGTTTTTGACAAATCACCGATGAACTTGCGCAAAGGCAGTGGTAATTCCTTGATCAGCGTGGGGGCCGCGATGATCTGGCTTTGTTTGGCGTAACTAGGCTGTTGATAAATATCAATGATGTCTAGGACATAGCGCCCTTGCAAATAGCTTTCACAAATTTTTTGCACATTATCGATAGCGCGTTGCGAGTTGGGGGTTATGCCCGCCACAAAAAGCCTGAGTATATAGTGCTCATCTTGTAGTTCTTTTTTTAGCATTGCCTGCTCAAAGACCTCAGTGGAACTCTGTATCGGTGGCTTAGAGTTATCGGTATCTTTAGTCATGATCAGATTCTCTCTGGTTTTTTTGACGTAGCGGTTTAATATCTAAACCGACTAGCACGCGCTCGGTATTAGACAGATCTCCGATGATTTTCTTAATCGGTTCTGGGAGCTTTCGTACCAAAGTAGGCAAAGCTAAAATTTGGTCATCTTTGGCCAAGGTAGGGTTGAGTAACAAATCGACCACTTCAATCTCATAGTTGCCTTGCAAATGCTCCTCGCAGAGTTTAGATAAATTGGCAAAGGCGTGCAGAGCTTTGGGTGTTTGTCCTGCGACATAAAGTCTGAGTAACCATCTGTCTTCAGGGCTTGCGGGGCTGTCATCTAGATGTGTCATTTAGACGCTCCTAGTTCGTTGTTTTTAATAGTAGACAATGGTGCTGAGGGCTTATCTGCCTGCTTTAGTTTGGCCATTGCCTGTCTATCTAAAAGCAGGGTGTCATTGCGCAGTTTTTCTTTGTTGATGAGTCGAATTAAATCATCTTTTTCGGCTTCAAATTGGGTGTTTAAAGCGAGAATCTGAGCTTCTATGGCCAGTTTTTTTCGTTCGATATCACGCTGTCTTAGTTCGATTTGTTGTTGGCAGTCTAAGGCTTCTGCTAGATCCTTGGCTTCTTGATTATCTCGAGAAGAGCCGGTCAACACACCGGAAAGCCCAATATACACATCACGAAGTTGGATGCCGTCGTCGCTGAGTATGAATTCACGCACCTGATTGGAATGCGACATGCCTCGGGATTTAAGAACATACAGTCCTCGGTTGCGTTCGCCTCTAGCTTCCAAGATTTGCAATAGCAACCAAGTGTCCATTAACGAGGAAATGTTTATTTCGGCACGTTCTAGGCTGCCACTGATTGAGCTCAGATCGGTGCAAAGCGCAGTAATCTGCTTCATCTTTAGATAATCGATCATCCGTGACATCATCGATTTCACTTCGGCTTCACTGGCGGTCGCAATGAGGTTGGAAATAGGATCAATGACCACGCAGCTAGGATGGAATTGATCAATGGCTTTGTGCATGACCACCAAGTGCATCTCTAAGCCGTATAGCGTGGCTCTGGCATTTTGGAATTGCAGCAAACCTTGTTCTACCCATTGACCTAAATCGATGCCGATGGAATGCATATTGCGGATGATCTGGTTTTGTGACTCTTCGAAGGCAAAATAAAGACAGCGCTCGCCTCTAGCACAGGCGGCATTGACAAAATGCGCAGCTAAACTGGACTTGCCCGTACCTGCTGTGCCGGATATTAAGATGCTGCTGCCTCTAAAGTAGCCTTTACCTCCTAGCATAGTATCCAATCTAGGAACGCCGGTAGGAATGCGTTCGTTGGAAGCGGGATGATCTAGACCTAGCGAGGAGATCGGCATTACTGAGAAGCCTTGCTGATCGATTAAAAACGGATATTCATTGGTGCCGTGCGCGGAGCCTCTATATTTCACGATGCGCATACGGCGGGTAGCAATCTGCTGATAGACCGTATGGTTAAGGAATATGACGCAGTCGGCGACATATTCTTCTAGGCCATAGCGGGTAAAGGTGCTTTCACCCTGTTCGCCAGTGATGATGGCGGTGACGCCTTTGTCTTTTAGAAAGCGAAATAATCTGCGTAGTTCTGCGCGTAATATGGCTTCATTGGAGAATCCGGAAAAAAGCGCTTCAATGGTGTCTAGTACTACCCGTTTTGCGTCTATGCTATCAATGCCGAAGCCTAGTCGGATCAACAAGCCTTCTAAGTCATATTCACCAGTTTCTTCAATTTCTGAGGGGTCCAGATGCACATGGTCTATGGTCAGCAGATTCTGATCTATCAGCTCATTCAGATCAAAGCCCAGCGAGGCGAAGTTTTTGGTTAATTCATCAGATTTTTCTTCGAAGGACATGAACACGCCGGGTTCATTAAATTGCGTGGCACCCCGCACCAAGAATTCCATAGCCAGTAAGGTCTTGCCGCAACCCGTGCCACCGCAGATGAGGGTAGGTCTGCCCTGTGGCAAGCCACCATCGGTAATTTCGTCCAGACCTTTAATGCCTGTTGGGGTTTTTAATAGATTTTGCATGATCGCCTCCTTAGTTATGAGATTTCATCGCTAGACATAAACCATGATGAGCTAGGCTGATGAATAATTGAACTCTTAATAAACCAAGGTGGTTATCCCTTGTGTTAAACAAGGTTTTTTTATGGTCAATTGCGCTTTATACATCATAAATAAAATACGGACAAATGATTAATGATCTGCGCTGAGTGTTGGGTTGCAAGCCGTCAATCCAAAGGACTGCTGACTTAATTACTTAGCTAGTTTTTCATGGGTATCTGCGGTTTTTTATGCTCTTTAGCCATGGGCGTGAATTCTCTTGATTTATGATGGTGACTTCCATGCTGGTATTTGTGCCAGCATGGAAGATCGTTAATCTAAATTAAGTTATTGAATCTCTAAACATTTATTCTTGCTTTTTTCTGTTTTAGGTATGGTTACGGTTAGAATGCCATCTTTAAAACAAGCTTTTGCATTTTCATCATCTATATTGTCTGGTAAAGACAAGGTGCGCTGAAACTGACCATGGCTGATTTCACGACGAAAATATTTGCCGGGCTCTTCTTCTTTCTTTTCTTCTTTGCTAGTCGTGCTGATGGTGATGGCTTGATGATGAATGGATACGCTCACATCTTCTTTTTTAACACCTGGGAGTGCTGCTTGTACTTCTATGCTTTGATCATGATCGATAATATCCACGCGAGGAAAGCTAGTGGGCGATAAAATCGGCGTGTTCCAGTCTAGTAATCTAGGCCATCTGTTTGAGAGGAAATCATTAAAAAAATGATCGAATTCATCAAAGGAGAATAAACCTGCTTTGGATGAGATAGGTAATGATTCAGAATTTTTAGTCGCATTAACTTCTTGGTTTGACATAACACACCTCTTGGAATGGATTAAATTAAATAATTAATAGTGTCAGCCTCCTAAGGCTAACGTCATTCATTTATAGTGAACATTCACCTTCTGCCGCTAGCCAGTCTTCTAGTTCATGGCCAGGCTCAAAGCCTCTGCTTTCTGCTTTGTAATAGGCCAGTTCTGCAACTTTAGCATCTCGATCAGGAAGGAATATGACATCGTTAATAGCACCGACATCAGGATTGGCTTGATTATTTTTAACTTTAGTGGACATGGCTTTTCTCTGCGATTATGAATTTATGAGGGTAGTCGTCGAAGCTTAACGGGTGTTAATTATCGACTGCGGACATTAGAACAGAGAAAAACATTAAAAAACATTCGTAGAAATACGTAAAAGACAGGTTTAGATATAGCTTATAATTCGCTGCTCTATGGTAAGCACTTAGGTACTAGCTGTTTGCTGCATTACTACCCACACTATCCGAAATATATCATGACTCAATTATTAAGCTGTTTTAAAGCCTACGATATCCGAGGCCGACTTCCTGATGAATTAAATGTCGATATTGCCTATCGTATCGGTAGGGCTTATGCCGAGCATATACAACCGCGTCGGGTAATTGTCGGTAGAGATATTCGTTTATCTAGTGATGAACTGGCGGCGGCGGTCACGCAAGGTTTGCAAGATGCGGGTGTCGATGTTTATGACATAGGCTTGTGCGGTACTGAAGAAGTGTATTATGCAAGCTTTGCTTATCAAGATGCTGGGCAGCCTATGGATGGCGGCATTATGGTCACGGCCAGTCATAATCCTAAAGATTTTAACGGTATGAAATTGGTGCGCGAACAAAGCAAACCAGTGAGTGGCGATACCGGTTTGAATGATATCAAACGCTTGGCAGAGGCGAATCAGTTTGCGGCACCTGTGGCGGTATTAGGTACTGTTAAGGCTATTTCAATCGCAGAAGATTATACCCAGCACTTACTAGGCTATATTAATCCGCAAGTCTTAAAGCCTTTAAAAATCGTAGTCAATGCCGGTAATGGTGCAGCTGGGCATGTGTTGGACTGGCTAGAAGCGGCTTTAGAAAAAGTCATGAGTCAGCCAGTCGAGTTTATAAAAGTACATCATGAGCCCGATGGCCATTTCCCTAACGGCATACCTAATCCCTTGTTGCCAGAAAATCGTGATAGCACTAGGACTGCGATTAAAGCGCATAGTGCCGATTTAGGTATCGCTTGGGATGGTGATTTCGATCGTTGCTTTTTGTTTGATGAAACCGGACGCTTTATAGAAGGCTATTATATTGTTGGTCTACTTGCAGCGGCTTTCCTTAAGCAAAATCCAGGCGCAAAAATAGTTCATGATCCACGATTAACCTGGAACACGATAGCTATCGTTAACGGTATGAACGGTATTGCCGTGCAAAGTAAAACCGGCCATGCTTTTATCAAAGAAAGAATGCGTTTAGAAGATGCGGTTTATGGCGGTGAGATGAGCGCGCATCATTATTTTAGAGATTTTTCATACTGCGATAGTGGCATGATTCCTTGGTTGCTGGTCATAGAGTTGATTAGTAAAAGTGGCCTTAGCTTGTCGCAACTGGTTGATCAGCGTATGTTGCTATTTCCTGCGAGTGGTGAGATTAATCGCACGATTGCAGAACCAGCGGCCGCGATTGCTTTGGTACAAGCGCATTATCAGTCCAGCGCAGAACAGGTTGATTTTACCGATGGCCTGAGTATGGAGTTTGCTGATTGGCGCTTTAATTTACGTTGTTCAAATACCGAGCCTTTGGTAAGACTGAATGTGGAATCGCGGGGTAATACTGAGTTAATGGAAGCAAAAACTCAGGAGTTATTAGCCTTATTAGCTCAGGCTTAGTGATGGATGGGGTAAGGTCAATTAATTAAACTAGGTTATTTAACCTATTGAGTGTGTCATATGCCACAGTTTTTGACGTAGATGCCGAAGATAGGTGGCCGATTGCAAGCGTGGCCTCTACAATTGTTGACTCTATGTGGCTTTGTTATGGTTATGTATTTGGAGTAAAACAGCTTCAGCTGTTTTACCGTGCAATAGCTGAAGCTATTGCACTCCATGCCTATATTACTATCGCTTAACGTAATATCCGTGATGCTACTGTGTGTGAAAACAACACGATTTCCCACAGTATTTTAACTAGAACAAATATAATGGCATGAAATGTGCATTTATATATTGCTTGCTGATACCAGCAATGAACTTAAGTCGATGATTAGGATATCGCTCTATGTATTTATTTAATAACTCCCAAGATGGATCTAATAAAAAAATTCTATCTAGTTTGGGTGGCTCGGAAAGTACTAACAGTGTTAAAAAGTTTAGCGTTTATGAGTTTTTAACCGGCGAAGAAGATCCTAATGCTATGACTGGCCTACTAATGGTTTTAGTGGCGTTGTTGCATGTTTGGGGTGTTATTTGGATACTGGAACCAGGAGAAACCATGACCCTAGCTCAGCCTATGATGATGGAAGTCTCTATGCTTAATGCGCCTAGTCCAAAGCCTATTGTTGCGCCTCCTAAGCCACCCGAGCCTAAAAAAATACCGCCTAAAAAGGTAGAAAAGAAAAAAGAGCCCGTATTACCCAAGCCTTTACCAATGGCCGAAAATGCTATCCCTACACCCTCAGCTCAACCCGTGGTTGATAGCCGGCCGACTGAAAATAAGGCTCCTGTACCAGAAACTTATACCGAGGCTAATTTTAAAGCTAATTATGGCACTAACCCTAAACCGACCTATCCACCTCTTGCAGTCAATCGTGGCTGGGAAGGTAAAGTCTTATTGCGAGTTAATGTATCTGCCGACGGTTTAAGTTTGTCTGTTGCCGTGCATCAGAGCAGTGGTCATGAATCTCTCGATGACGCTGCGGTTGAAGCTGTTGAGAAATGGAAGTTTATTCCCGCTAAAAAAGGCGATAAAGCGGTGCCGTGTACCGTCATCGTGCCTATCAATTTCACATTGAACAATAACTAAACACACTTATAAATAAAAGGAAAAAAGAATGCCGGCTAACCATATTGATCATAATTTAATAATTGATGGAACTTTATACGCACTGTTGGTTTTTTCAGTGCTGACTTGGACAGTGATCTTGTTCAAAGTTTGGCAATTTAGCAAAAACAGTTTTTACAATCGTCGTTTTAATGAGGCTTTTTGGGATGCGCCAGATTTAGCCGCCGTTAATGAATTACCGGAAGCCGTGGTTCGTGGTCCTCAATCTCGCGTGGCAAAAAAAGGTTTGGTCTGGTTAGCTGATCGTCAACATGCGACTGGCAAGCATCTTAAATATAAGGGTGGAACTACTGAGGTATTGGAGCAGGCTTTATTGGAAGCCATGCAAGTTGAGGCTCGCAGATTGGAATTTGGCTTAACCATGCTAGCCAGTATTGGTAGTACAGCGCCGTTTGTAGGTTTGTTTGGTACGGTATTAGGTATAATGCACGCCATGCATGAAATTACGGCCAGTGGTTCCACCAGTCTTAATGTCGTTGCAGGACCTATCGGTGATGCTTTGGTTGCCACGGCTATTGGTATTGCCGTAGCGGTACCCGCGGTATTGGCCTATAACTTTATGCTGCGTAATGTTAAACAGCATCGCGCAGGCTTGGAAAATTTCGTCGTGGCATTTGTTCACATAGCATCTGAGTCGGATGCACAAGATAAGGCATAATTATGGCATTTAAACCCCAATCAGATAGCGAAGATGCAATGAGTGATATTAACGTCACAC
>QVQF01000074.1 GCA_003584895.1 Methylococcales bacterium | reverse complement strand
AAAGATTCCAACTGTCCTTCATAGATAACCACGTTATTACGAAGTACACGTATAGGCAAGTTACGCTTAACCGAACCATCAACAACCATACAACCGGCAACCGCACCGAATTTTGGTGATTTAAACACATCACGAACTTCAGCAAGACCGACAATCTGTTCTTTGATTTCAGGTGCCAACATACCGCTGATGGCTTTTTTGACTTCATCAATAGCTTCATAAATGATGCTGTAATAATGTAAATCAATACCTTTTTCTTCGATTAGTTTTCTAGCAGTTGCATCTGCACGAACATTAAAGCCCATTAAAATAGCACCTGAAGCTAAGGCCAAATTGGCGTCACCTTCATTAATACCACCCACACCACCGAAGACGACTTTAACTTCAACTTCTTCATTAGATAAGGCCATTAAGGAGCCACGTAATGCTTCCAAACTACCTTGCACATCGGTTTTTATAACCAAATTAACACAAGCCAGCTCACCCGTCGTCATTCTAGAAAAGACTTCGTCCAGCTTAGAGGCTTGTTGTGCGGCATGCTTAGTGAATTTTTTACGGTCTTCACGATGTTTGGCCAAATCTTTAGCGATACGTTCGTTTTGCACCACCATAAATTCATCGCCAGCAAACGGAGTACCTGATAAACCTAAAATCTCAACAGGAACACAAGGACCCGCTTCTTTGATAGCCTTACCATTTTCGTTAAACATAGCGCGGACACGACCATATTGTTGGCCACATAAGACCATTTGTCCGCTTTCTAAGGTACCTTTTTGTATTAGTATCGTTGCTACAGCACCACGACCTTTATCCAGCCTTGATTCAATAACCAAACCAGAAGCAGCACCTTCAATAGGCGCTTTTAATTCTAGGATTTCAGTTTGAACGATCAGGGCTTCAATCAGCTCATCAATACCTTCACCTGTTTTAGCTGAAATCTTAAGGAACTGTACATCACCGCCCCATTCTTCTGCTAATACGTTAATCACCGACAATTCTTGCATGACTTTGTCAGGATTAGCATCAGGCTTATCAATTTTATTGATAGCGACGATAATAGGCACATTAGCGGCTTTAGCATGCTCGACCGCTTCTTTAGTTTGCGGCATCACACCATCATCAGCAGCAACCACAACGATAACTACATCAGTAATATCAGCACCACGTGCTCTCATAGCAGTAAATGCAGCATGTCCTGGTGTATCTAAAAATGTGACTGATCCGTGATCAGTTTTTACTTGATAGGCACCAATATGTTGAGTAATACCACCCGCTTCGCCAGCAGCAACGCGTGTTTTACGAATATAATCCAGCAACGAGGTTTTACCATGATCAACGTGGCCCATGATAGTAACAATTGGAGCGCGCGGCATTTCGATACGAGTATCTTCTATTTGCGCTTCAGCCAGCATTTCTTGCTCAAGATCATCATCACTTTGCATAATCGCTTTGTGACCCATTTCTTCAACCAAAATAACCGCTGTTTCTTGGTCTATACTTTGGTTGATGGTCGCCATGATTCCTAGCTTCATCAAATGCTTAATAACCATAGCCGCTTTGACATTCATTTTTTGAGCTAGATCAGAAACAATAATCATTTCTGGTATAGTCACGTCATGAACCATTGCCGCAACGGGCATTTCAAACTGATGTTTACCTTCAGCCTGTACATGCGCTCTTTGAGATTGCTTGCCCTTCTTTTTGCCTCTTTTGGCATCTTTTCCGGTTGAGCGCGGTGAGCCATCGTCCTGTTTTTTTCTATGCAATGTTTCCTGCTTGACAGCGGCTTGCTGTCTTATCTTATCGGCGTTCTTTTTAATAGATTCCTCAAGCCTTTGCTCTTTCTCTTCCAATTTCTTTTTGGCTTCTTCAGTTTCTTTTATTTTGTTCGATTTTTCCTGCTTAATTTTCTTTTCTTCCTTAACTTTCAAGGCATCAAATTTCGCTTGAGAATCGACATCTAGGTCAGGTTCCATTATATCAACCAATGGCGCTGCTAACTCACTCTCTATGGTTTCTAAAACCATCAAGTCATCGTTACTATCTAATATCTCAGGCGATACTTGACCCACAACAGGCGACACTGAGTGGTCTGTTATTGCTTGTACATTTACCAGAGGTTCCGATGTAGCTAAAACTGATTGGACTGGCTCTTGGTGTGGAGCGGCGTCACTATCCACTAGCTCACGCTTTATGTAAGTTTTCTTTTTACGAACTTCTACACTAATCGTTTTGCTTGAACTACCTGGCGCACTTGCTTGCTTAATTTCAGTTACTTTTCGACGCTCTAAGGTTACACGGCGTGGCGAATTATTCGCTTCCCCCTCATCCTTACCATGACGCTTGCGTAGATGCGCAAGCAATTTCATTTTTTCGTCTTCGTTAATCACATCATCAGGCGCGGTCGCAGATAAGCCTGCTTCTTTTAACTGCTCTAATAATTTTTCCAGAGAAATTTTTACTATCTCTGCTAATTGCCTTACTGTTTGATCACTCATTGATTACCCCTTACCTACTCGCTATCTGCCTCGACAAACCAAGGCTCACGCGCCTTCATGATTAACTTTGCCGCCCGATCTTCATTCATACTTGAAAAACTCAACAAATCATCAACAGATTGCTCTGCCAAATCATCCATTGTAATAATACCCTGACTTGCTAACTCATGAGCCAGATCAGTATCCATACCTTCCATGTCCAGTAAATCCTGTGCAGGCTTGGCTGATTCAATCTTTTCTTCAAATGCAATGGCGTTGATTAATAAAGCGTCTTTAGCTCTACCTCTTAGTTCATTAACCAAATCTTCGTCAAAGCCTTCAATTTCAAGCATTTCACTTGCTGGGATGTAAGCTATTTCCTCAACACTAATAAAACCTTCCTCAGCGAGTATTAAGGCAATATCTTCATCAACGTCTAATTGATCCATGAATAGCTGTTTAATTTTGCCCACTTCAGCTTCTGCGTTTAATTCCGCTTTAGAAGCATCAAGAACATTTAGTTCCCAACCTGTCAATTGGCTAGCGAGTCGTACATTTTGACCGCCACGACCGATGGCTTGAGATAAATTATCTGAACTTACCGCCAAATCCATACTATGCTTGTCTTCATCGACAACAATAGACTGAATTTCAGCCGGTGACATGGCATTAATGACATATTGAGCTTCACTGGAATTCCAAAGAATAATATCAACGCGCTCACCAGCCAGCTCATTAGTCACCGATTGAACCCTAGATCCTCTCATACCCACGCAAGCCCCAACTGGATCTAAGCGGGGGTCATTACTCATGACGGCTAACTTAGCTCTAGAACCTGGATCACGTGCAGCACCAATCACAGAAATTAAACCTTCACCTACTTCTGGCACTTCTAAACGAAATAAAGCGATAAGAAGTTCAGGCGCTGTGCGGCTCACAAATAATTGCGGGCCACGCGGCTCTAAACGCACATCTTTTAAATAACCTCTAATACGATCACCAATGCGCACAGGTTCGCGCGGAATCATGTCTTCTTTAGCAATATAAGCTTCAGCATGTCCACCTAAATCCATGTAGACACTGCCTTTTTCAATACGCTTAACTATACCTGTAATCAGCTCACCGATACGACCTTTATAAGCGTCAACTATTTTTTTACGTTCAGCTTCTCTAACTTTATGAATAATTACTTGTTTAGCCGTTTGAGCTGCAATACGTCCGAAATCAACTGATTCAATTTCTTCTTCTACTACTTCACCGACTTGAGCATCGATATTGTCAAATCTAGCTACTTCTAACAGAACCTGTGTAGTAGGAAATTCCACGTCGCCATCACAATCAGGATTTTCATCAACAATGTCCCATTGTCGATAAGTTAGGTAATCCCCTGTTTTTCTGTCTATATCAACTCGTGCTTTAATCTGATTTGCATGACGTTTTACTGTTGCCGCTTCTAATGCTGACTCTATCGCCTGAAAAATAATTTCCTTTTCGATTTCTCTTTCATTAGAAAAGACATCGACTACTAACAGAATTTCTTTATTTGCCACTGCGGCCTCCTTTTTCAAATAAGTACTCAGGTACCAATCGCGCCTTACTCATAGCGTCAAAAGGTACTGTATAAATCTGCTCACCTTCTTGAAGCGTAATAATATCGTCTTCAACTTTTACAATCACGCCGGTAATTTTTTTACGACCCTGTATGACCTTAAAAAGATTAACAAAGACTGTGCTATCAATAAATTGTTCAAACTGGCTGATTTTATAAAATGGTCGCTCTGATCCTGGAGAAGAAACCTCTAAATGATAATTGCCTTGTATGGGATCTTCCACATCCAAAACACCACTTATTTGATGACTTACTTTAGAACAGTCTTCAACCAAAATTCCATTTTCGCTATCAATATAAATCCTTAACAGACCGTGCTTTGGATGAGGATTATAATCAATACCGACACATTCATAACCTAAACCTTCAATAATCGGCTCGATTAAATTAATCAAATGTTCGGGAGCCTGCTTCATTATTTCCTCACTTATTTTCGAACAAAAAAAAAGAGCCAACGGCTCTTCCATAAACAATCATCATAATTAAGCTTCAAAATACCCAAAGCCTAGAAAATAAAAAACCCCAAAATGGGGTTCTAAAATCTGGTAGCGGGGGCAGGATTTGAACCTACGACCTTCGGGTTATGAGCCCGACGAGCTACCAAGCTGCTCCACCCCGCGATTGATTTGATACAGTATAAAGACTTATCAGCATTTAGCAAGTTATTTATACATTAAATACAATCTCGTTATCAGCTACTCCGTCTTTTTATGAGCATTAAACGTTACTACCTGAATAACTTTAAATATACTTTATTGCTTAATTTTTATCCGTTTTTTCCACATTCTTAGCAACGTCTTCTTTAGCCGCTTCTTCAGACTTAGAAATGACCACTGAATAACACTCAACTAAACTTTCAGTATAATTACTATGCGCTTCAGCTAACTCTCTAGCCGAACCAAATTCAGTCCTCAACTCTTCTAAGGTCTTCTTAGGGTCTGTTGACTTATCTAGTGTTAACATTTTTGTATAGTTACGATAAGCCATTAATCGCTTAGGATCTAATGCAAAAATACCGGGCATATTTTGCGCCGTACTTTCCATCACGCACTTCGTCATGTATTCAGGTGTTATTTTATAGTCTTTTAAATCTTGTTCTTTTTGCATTTTCTCTAATATCGCCTGCTCATATTGGTTTCTATCAGCACAAGCGGGCAGCAAAATTGCAGCCAGTGAAATCAGTAGTAATTTTTTCATTGAGATACCATTTTTGATAATTTTAATTTTCGAGCATTATACGCATATCTATGAAAGCTAAAGCCGAAAGCTTTTAGTCTTTACATATTCTTAAGTGTTTGCGTTATCCACTGCTCTGCATCAGCATTAATTTCTGCCACTTTACGGCCTTTACTTTCAATGACAGGGCCAATCTTTAACTTGATAACACCTGGGTATTTGAAAAAACTATAACGCGGCCAAAAATCACCCGCATTATGCGCGACAGGTATCACAGGAAATCCAGACTTATGAGCTAACATAGCTCCACCGATATTAAACTTTAATACCTCACGTGCAGGAGCCCTAGTCCCTTCAGGAAAAATAAGTACCCACAAACCCTCATTTAAATACCTTGAACCTTGCTCTAGTAAGTCTCGCAACGAAGCCCGTTGATTTTTTCGGTTTATAACAATTGATTTTAAGGTCAGCAATGACCAGCCCCAAATAGGGAAATATAATAATTCTCGTTTAATAACCACCGAATGCGGAGGCAGGATATATCTTAATGCCAAAGTTTCCCAAGCAGACTGATGATTACTCAGAATAATCGCTGGTTGTTTGGGATCAAAATGCTCCATGCCTTCGACTTCGAAGGTAAGACCGCAAAAAACTTTAGTCATCCAGCTGATAATGGCACACCAAGCGTAACCAATTTTCCAACGCACTTTAAACGTAGTTAACATACCTAAAATCAGCAATATACCAACAATAGTTGCAGTAACAAAAATCCCGACAAATAACAATGTCGAGCCTATGTAGTTTTTAGGCCTCAGGTCTGGCTGTAATATATTTTGCTGCGTCATATAAATTCTCAAAAACAAGACTATTAAATTGTGGATTATTCATTAAAGTTTGCAGCCCCTTACCGGTTTTAACCAATATTGGCTGCCCGCCTACAGCTATTGCTGCTTGCAAATCACGCAAGGAGTCGCCAACGACAGCAATCGCCGTCAAATCGGCATCAAAATCAGCAGCAAAGGCTTTTAGCAAACCCGCTTTAGGTTTACGGCAATCACAAACACTATCAGGGCCATGCGGACAATAATAGACAGCCGTAATAGCACCACCCTTTTCATTGACCATTCGGTGCATTTTATCGTGTATTTTTTCTAGCATCGCTGCATCCAATAAGCCCCGCGCTACACCCGACTGATTGGTTACGACAATAACTTTATAACCATGCGCATTGAGCATAGCAATTGCATCAAGGCTACCGGCAATTGGTAGCCATTCTTCGGGAGACTTTATGAATTCATCACTATCATGATTAATGACACCGTCGCGATCTAATAAAACATAGCGTTGTTTGGACATGAGATATTTTTATTAATCGCCGAGTATCGTAGGTTGAATTAGGCGATAGCCATAACCCAACAATAAACCTTAAGACTGCAACTTAGAAATATCTGCGCAGGTTAAAAACTGCTCAGATAATAGATTAAGTAAAGCTAAGCGATGAGCTCGCAATTCTAAATCATCACACATCACCATGACGCCATCAAAGAAGGCATCAACCTCCTGACGTAAAGCCGCCAAATAGGTTAAGGTTGCCGCATAATCGTGCTGTGCAAGCAAGGGTGCAATAGCAATAGCCGCTAGATTTGCACTTTCTAACAACTGCAATTCAGCAGGTTCAATCAACACACCTACCGTGGCTGAGGCTGGCGACTCTGATTTCCTTAAAATATTACGTATACGCTTATTGGCTGCTGCTAAGCTTTCAGCTTCAGGCAATTGCCTGAAAGCCTTTACCGCTGCTAAACGGCGCATAAAATCTAAAGGATCATTGGGCTTAACTGTTATCACCGCATCAAACTCATCAGCACTATAACCCTTATCTAAGCAGTATCCTTTTAATCGATCAAATATGAAATCAATCACCGCAACTTGTGTTGCTGCCTCATCAAAGCTATGAGTATAGATATCTAGGGAAAATTCGATTAATTCGCAAATATCTAAGGTTAGATTATTTTCGATTAAGGTACGTAAAATACCTAGCGCTGCCCGACGTAAAGCATACGGATCTTTATCACCGGTTGGAATCAAACCTGCACTGAAAATACCGGTAAGTGTATCCACTTTTTCAGCTATGGCCAATATTTGGCCAATTGAACTATTCGCGGTTTCACTACCTGATTGTTTAGGGAAATATTGCTCTTCTAATGCCCAGGCCACTTCGGGGGCTTCACCTTCAACCAAAGCATAGTAACGCCCCATTAAGCCTTGTAGATTACCAAACTCGCCAACCATTTCCGTCATTAAATCAGTCTTTGCTAATAACGCTGCCCTCTTGGCCAAATCAACATTAGTATTAAGCCTATGAGCAATAAAAGCAGCCAATTTAATAACTCGATGTGTCTTATCGGCAACCGTACCTAACTTTTCTTGAAATACAATGGTACCTAAACTTTCCACCCTATCTTCCAAGCTTTTCTTTCTATCTTGATTCCAGAAAAACTCTGCATCAGCTAAGCGTGGCGTTACTACGCGCTCGTTACCATGCTGTATAGATTCAGGATGACTACTTTCGATATTACTAAAGGTAATAAAATGAGCCAATAAACTACCAGCAGCATTTTTAACCGGAAAGTATTTCTGGTTAGTTTGCATAGTGGTAATCAATACTTCGGCAGGTAACTGTAAAAAACGCTCATCAAAACAGCCAGTAATGGGTACAGGCCATTCATTTAAAGCTGCAATCTCTTCTAATAAATCATCTTCTATATGAGCAATACCATTGACCGCTGATGCTGCTACTTGTGCAGCATCTCGTATTAGCACTTTTCTCTGTTCGAAATCAACAATGACTTTACCCTGTGTAAATAAAAGGGATTGATAATCTTCAGGATGATTAATCGTTAATTTTTGTGGCGCATGAAATCGGTGACCCGAGGTTGTATCGCCTGTTTTAAGACCTAATATTTCAGCATCAATAACAGTATTACCATAAAGTAAAACCGCCCAATGCACCGGCCTTACAAATTCCGTATTAAAACTCCCCCAACGCATACGTTTGGCTATAGGTAGATTTGCAATACTTTGGCGAATAATATCCGGAATAAGCTGCTCTGCAGACCGACCTTCAACAGATTGAGTAAACGCCAACCATTCCCCTTTATCCGTTTTTAATCGCTCCAGTTGGTCAAAACTAGCTCCACAACTATCAGCAAAACCTAATGCCGCTTTACTAGGAGTGCCGTCTGCTGCAAAAGCTGCTTGTATCGCTGGACCTCGCTTTTCAACTGTTTTATCAGGCTGCTTAATGGCCAAATCTTCAATAAAAACAGCTAAGCGCCTAGGTGTTGCATAAGCCTTACTACTGGCAAAGCTCAATTCAGCAGACTGTAAGCCTTGAACAATACCAGCCAATAAAGCATTGCTGAGTTTAAGCAAGGTTTTAGGTGGCAGCTCTTCCGAACCTAATTCAAAAAGTAAATGTTTGCTTGTGTCCATCTTATGCTCCCTGCTCTGTTATTAACATCGGAAAGCCTAGCGATTCCCGACGCGCGTAATAGGCTTCGGCAACGGACCTTGAGAGCGCTCTAACTCTTAATATATAACGTTGACGCTCAGTAACTGAAATCGCATGACGAGCATCGAGTAAGTTAAAGGTATGCGATGCTTTCAATACCATTTCATAAGCAGGCAATGGTAGATTAAGTGCTATAAGCTTTTGGCACTCTTGTTCGTAAGTCTCGAAACATTTAAACAAAAACTCAACATTAGCATGTTCAAAATTGTAAGCCGACATTTCCACTTCATTTTGATGAAATACATCGCCATAGGTTACAACGCCAAAGGGGCCTTCCGTCCACACTAGATCATAAACACTATCAACGCCTTGTAAATACATAGCAATACGCTCTAAGCCGTAAGTAATTTCACCAGTAACAGGTCGACATTCCAAACCGCCCACTTGTTGAAAATACGTAAACTGCGTAACTTCCATACCATTTAGCCAAACTTCCCAGCCTAAGCCCCACGCGCCCAATGTAGGTGACTCCCAATTATCTTCGACAAAACGGATATCATGCTCTAGTAAATCAAGACCTAAGTGCCGTAATGAACCTAAATAGAGCTCTTGTATAGCCGCTGGAGAAGGCTTCAAAACCACTTGAAACTGGTAATAATGCTGTAAGCGGTTAGGATTTTCACCAAAACGACCATCGGTAGGACGGCGTGAAGGCTGCACATAAGCAGCATTCCAAGGCTCAGGACCTATAGCTCGTAAAAAAGTAGCTGGATGAAAAGTCCCCGCACCTACTTCCTGATCCAAGGGTTGCAATAAGATACAGCCCTGACTTGACCAATATTCTTGTAAAGCTAGAATCAGTCCCTGAAAAGTTGATAACTTGTTATTGATCACGGCGTCTATAGATAAGGCAATAAAAAAGGGGTTGATTATAGCTTAAAAATAGTTTTTTAACAGGCTTTGAAATGCTCATCTTAGGGCATTTAAAATAAGTGCGTATAATGCTCTGATTTTTCAAGACAACGAGTAACATGAGTAAACAACGAAAAGCAATCGCCTTAATTTCTGGCGGTTTAGATTCAATGCTGGCGGCAAAAACCATCATGGAACAAGGCGTTCATGTAGAAGGCATCAATTTTTTTACTGGCTTTTGTGTGGAAGGTCATACCCATGCTATTCGTGAAAAAGACAAAGCCAAGCCCAAACGCAATAACTCCTTATGGGTCGCCGAACAATTAGGCATGAAGTTGCATATTGTTGATGTGATCGAAGAATATAAAAATGTTTTGATCAATCCAAAACACGGCTATGGCGCGCATATGAATCCTTGCTTGGATTGCAAGATTTTCATGGTTAATAAAGCCAAACAATGGATAGTAGAGAATGACTTTGACTTTATTATTACCGGTGAAGTGATAGGACAACGTCCTATGTCACAACGCAAAGCGACCATGCCCATTGTCGCCAAAGAGTCTGGTGCCGACGATTTATTATTACGCCCCTTGTGCGCTAAAAATTTACCGGCAACATTGCCAGAGCGCGAAGGCTGGGTAGATAGAGAAAAACTACACGACATTACTGGGCGCTCACGTAAGCCACAAATAGCTATGGCTGAACAATTTGGTTTTGATGATTATTCTCAACCTGCCGGTGGCTGCTGTTTTTTAACGGATAAGAGTTATTCTGCCAAACTGGTCGATTTATGGAAATCTCAAGGCCATAAAGAATATCAACTCGACGACGTTATGCTATTAAAAGTAGGTCGTCATATACGTCCACAGCCAAACTTTAAACTCATTGTTGCCCGTGAAGAAGGTGAAGGTCGCTTTTTACAAGGCTACAAAAACGAGTTTATCAGCATGATCAGCCTAAGCCATCGAGGCCCACTAGCGCTCATAGACGGCACACCTTCGGCGGAAGACTTGTATTTAGCTGCACAAATCACCGCTAGATTTGGCCAAGGTCGAGAAGCTGAGCAAGTTGATATTAATGTCACTATGATAGATGGTTCAGAACGAACTCTACAGGTTAAACCGATAAAAGATGAAGACATGCCCAAAGCATGGTATGTATAACAGGCTGCAAAAAAGCACATAACATCACTTTTATCCTTGAGCCTTTTAAATATAAAGACACTACCATTATGACTATAGAAACCCTCAACGCACGACGTTTGCTATGTCCACTTCCGGTTATCCGCACCCAAGATAAAGTCAAACAACTCAACGTTGGCGACCGCCTTGAAGTGATTTGTACCGACCCAGGTGTCATGCAAGATATTCCGGCGTGGTGTAGGATTAATGGCCATAAAGTCATAGAAGCAACAGCAGGGAATCATGAATACATTCTATTAATAGAAGTAGGTTCATCATGACAGACACTTCTGAAGCAACGCGTATCAAAAGACTAAAAGCGAAGGCTAGTTATGTTGGCGCAGTCGTTAATATTTTTCAAACTACCATCAAAATTAGTTTCGGTATACTTTTTCAATCAGCCGCCTTAGTCGCTGATGGCATACATTCCTTATCTGATTTACTCAGTGATTTATTAGTCATTATTGCTGTCAGATTGGGTAGTCGTGAAGCCGACCATGAACATCCTTACGGACATAGACGCTTTGAAACCATAGCAACTGTTCTTTTAGGTGTCAGCTTAATCGCCATAGGTGGCGGCATTACTTGGTCAGTCATTGAGCGCTTGAACAACCCAGAGAACCTACCTACTCCTCAGCCATTGGGCTTAGCAATTGCCGCAACATCAATTATTATTAATGAATGGCTCTATCATTACACCAAAACTATCGCAAAAAAAACGCGCTCCAAGTTGTTGATGGCCAATGCTTGGCACCAACGCAGCGACGCTATCTCATCAGTCGTGGTTTTGTTTGGCATAGGCGCAGTAATGTTAGGCTATCCTCTCGCCGATGCAATCGCAGCTATCATGGTAGCCTTAATGGTTGCAAAAATTGGCTTAAACTTGGTTTTCAATAGCATCAAAGAGCTGGTCGATACCTCTCTGCCGCCCAAGTTACTTAACGAAATTCGTAGCACTATTATGAGTATTGATGGCGTCGAAGGCATTCATTTATTACGTAGCCGTCAAATGGGCGAAGACGCACTCATTGACGCTCATATCATTGTCGACCCACGCATTACCGTCTCTGAAGGCCACTCTATAGGTGATATCGTTCGAGACGAATTAATCAGCTGCTTTGATGATGTGATTGATGTCTTGGTACATGTTGACCCCGAAGACGATGAAGCTTTATTTGAAACCAACAAACCACTCACACGCATTGAAGTTCAAACGATACTCAATGAATACTTAGCCATTGTTAAACCGACTATAGATGATTTCAGAATTCATTATCTAAACGGACAGATTGAAGTTGAAGTTATTTTGCCTTTTGCTCTTAGTACAGAACCTGAGTTATTAGCAACATTAAGCAAACAATGTCAGTTAATTAAACTAAACATCAACAAAATTAATAACGTCATTCTATTTTTCAAACATAACGAGGATTAACTCATGGCGGTCGGACAATGCGATTTCCCTCACATGCTTAATGTTAAGGGGATATCCCTAGGCACAGCCTGTGCAGGTATTAAGCAAACCATCAAAGATGATATTTTAGTCATACAAATGACTGAAAATTCTACTTGTGCTGCAGTATTTACTCAAAATGCCTTTTGTGCCGCACCAGTACATGTTGCAAAAGCACATTTAGCTCACCAGCCCCGCTGGTTACTCATTAATTCGGGTAATGCGAATGCTGGAACGGGAGAGCAAGGCATGCAAGATGCACTGTATTCTTGCACTGAATTGGCTAAAGTAGCTGGTGGCAATGCTAAGCAAATATTGCCTTTTTCTACCGGCGTAATTGGACAACCCTTACCTGTTGCCAAACTAACAGCTGCCTTGCCTCAGGCTATCGCAAATCTACAAATAGATCATTGGGAACAAGCGGCTCGCGCTATTATGACTACTGATACCTTTCCCAAAGGTGTCAGCAAGACCATTGATATTGAAGGACATACCATTACTATTAATGGCATCTCCAAAGGCGCAGGCATGATACAGCCTAATATGGCGACCATGCTTGGTTTTATCGCCACCGACGCCAAAATCAATCAAGTATTATTACAACAATGCTTAAGTGTAGCGGTTGAGCAATCCTTCAATCGCATTACTGTTGATGGCGATACCTCAACCAATGATGCTTGTGTCGTCATGGCCAGTGCTTGCTCAAGCGCCCCTGAAATTACCGCAGACAGTGAATATTATTCTATTTTTTCTGCCGGCCTAATGGACGTTTGCAAACAATTAGCAGAAGCTATAGTGAGAGATGGTGAAGGCGCTACTAAACTCATAAGGATTATTGTTGAAGAAGCCCTCAATGACGAAGAAGCGGTGCGTGTTGGTAAAACCATCGCCCACTCACCTTTAGTAAAAACCGCATTCTTTGCCAGCGACCCCAACTGGGGCCGTATACTGGCCGCTGTAGGTCGCTCTGGCATAAACGATATGGTACTAGAAAGCGTACAGCTATTTTTAAATGAAATATGCATCGTTAGAAACGGTGGACGCGCCACAGATTACACTGAAGAAGCTGGTCAACAAGTCATGAACGAAGAAGAAATTACCGTAACAGTCAAGTTAGGGCGCGGTAATGCAATACAGGAAGTATTAACCTGTGACTTATCTTATGATTATGTGAAGATTAATGCTGAATATCGAACTTAAAATCGACTAAAAATCCAATCAGCCCTGCTTAGTTATCTACAGCAGCAATCATACTTAAAATACTGACCATTTAAACAAGTTATCTCAAACATTGAGGTGACTTGTTACTTTGCCCTTTACCATGAAAATACTCCACGTTGCTGTTGGTGTCATAAAAAACACCGACGGACAAATTTTAATCTCCCTACGTAAACCGTCATTACATCAGGGCAGCTTGTGGGAATTTCCTGGCGGGAAACTTGAATTGGGAGAAACCGCACAACAGGCCTTAATACGAGAGCTTAACGAAGAGCTAAATATTACTGTACTTACTTCAACACCATTAATGAGCATTAAGCATCGCTATCCTGAGTTAACAGTACAGTTACATGTATTCTTAGTTGAAGATTTTTCAGGCCTAGCTAAAGGCAATGAAGGTCAAGCTATTAAGTGGGTTAGAGCTGCAGAACTAAAAAATTATGAGTTTCCTGCGGCTAATCAAGCCATCATTATGGCTGCACAATTACCCTGTTATTATGCTATTTTGGACGATACCGATGAGACTCAGGGCTTAATCAATCTAACTAATTTATTAAACCGAGACATTAAACTCATTCAGTTACGCTTAAAAGCGACGCCCTCTGAGCAACTTAACTGCTTCATTAAAAAAGCTTATCCTTTATGCCAAGAACATGGGGCACGCTTATTAATTAATTCCGCCACCAATAAAGTCCAGTCTTATGCGCTAGATGGCTTACATTTAACTAGTAGGGACTTAATGTCACTCAGCAAGCGACCACCTTACTTAAACTCATCAGCATGGCTGGCCGCTTCTTGTCATAATCTATTGGAATTACAACACGCGCAACAAATAGGCGTAGATTTTGTAGTCTTAGCTCCGGTGTTAAAAACAAAGTCTCACCCTGATACGCCGCCTTTAGGCTGGGAACAATTTACCAACTTAGTCGCCCAAATTAATCTACCCGTATATGCCTTAGGCGGCCTTGCAGAATCCAATTTAATAGATGCTCACAAGGCGGGTGGGCAAGGCATTGCTGCGATCAGAGCCTTTTTGGACTCGTAGTTAACGTAATAATAAAAAAGCTGGCGACTCGGTAACACGACCAGCACTTTGCAGCTCAGGCAACAATGATAATGACTTATTGGCGTCAGTCTTTATCAGCAATGATTTTTTTAGCGACGGCCCAGCATTGACAGCGACCATGTCCGCAGGTTTATTAAAAAACTGAGCGATACTAGCCAAATTTTGACGTAACTGTAGGGCATTAACCTTAGGCATGAAAAAGGTAAAGGGCCCCTGCGCGGCTAATTTAGCCTTAACATATCCAGGATTTAGACGCTTAAAATGCTCAACACTTAAGTCAGATAAGCTTGCCACCTCTTTTAATTCTTTAGCCGCTAAATAATCAATATCATATTGATTATCGATATGTACTTTAACAAAATAGACTTCATTCTTAACCGGTGTTAAATTTAAACCATAAGCCTCAGGATTTGCAAAGATACTGGCTAAAGCCAGAAACTTAGGCACATACACCTTTGTTTCTTCAGGTAGTGGCAAAGACCAATAATCAGCACCTTGTCCTGCCGCAATATTACGTACTATGGCATTATCTACCAGCCCCAAACCACAATTGTAGGCTGCTAAAGCCAATAGCCAGTCACCTTTATAATGTTGTTTTAAAAACGACAAGTAACGAATAGCAGCCTGTGTAGAGGCCGCAATATCCAATCGGGCATCATAGTGCGCCGTTTGATATAAATCGAAATCATGACCCGTGCTAGGCATAAATTGCCAAAGTCCTGCGGCACTTTTTGGTGATAAAGCCGTAGCTTGGTAAGCACTTTCGACCATCGGCAACAACGCTAATTCAGCCGGCAACTGCTGTTGACTCAGACTTTCTACAATATGAAAAAGATAAGGCTGCGCTCGTTCAGCCACTTGCTGTAAATAATTAGTATGCTGGCTATACCAAATAACATGCTTATTGATCCGATCAAACTGATTATTGACACTAGACTCAGTTACCGAAGCTAAAGCGATAGGCCTATTTAGCGTATCACTTAAGGCCGAACTCGATTCAATAGACCTATGCAGACGCATTTTATTAGCAACCAACGTTTTAGTCTGGGTAGTTTTAGCCGCCATAGAGTCAGTAAAATTCAAGCCTATGTTTTCGCTTTTTAAAGCCACAGCGCCGCTAAATCTTAATCGCCCATAAGAGGTATAGTTATACATAGGAGCAACTGCTGGCAAAGGCCTAGGACTATGCCAGCCACCTGAGACTAGCCCAGGTCGAGCACTTACTTCTTGGTTCATGCGCCTTAAGGTAGATTGAATCGATGTATGGTTATTTAAGGCCGCCTCCTGAGAGGATTGCCGTGGCCTAGGAATTTTCATACCCAAACGAATACGCTGCCAAACATCGCCTGAATGCATGACTTTAGCGGGTTTACTTAACAATAACTTAGTCTCATGCTCTCTTGAGAGCTGAGTTTTCATATTATAATTAAGCTCTAAAGCGGCCCAAGTCATTGAAGATTGGCTCGCTAATAACATTATTAAAAGCCATGCCAAGCATCGCTTGCTTATTGCTGCTGCAGCGATAACAACGTCTCTATTTTTTTCAGACGTTACCTTTATTTTTTTGGGAATAAATAGATGTAGGCTCATGGTGTAAAAGCATAACCGCGAATACTTAACTTAGCAATAGCCGCTGCTAATTATCATTAAATAAGTTAGAGTTAATTAAGCGTCCCACACCTTAATACGCCATTTTACTTGGCATCACTAGATAGCAAAGCGATTCATAACTCTGCTCTAGGCGGCCTTAAACCGGCAACTTGCGCTATAATAGCCATTATTTTACAAAACAGTTGTTTATCTAGTAACAACACTTTTTACTGACACAGGAGATAAGCGTGGCCAAGGCAAGTGATTTAAAAAGAGGCATGGTAGTTGAAATTAATGGCATTCCTCATGTAGTGAAACATGTCGACGCCAAAAGCCCCTCATCACGAGGCGCATCAACCTTGTATAAAATACGCTTTACTAATCTTAAAACCGGACAAAAACTAGATGAATCACTAAAAGGTGATGATTTCTTAAAAGATACCGATCTAGTCAGAGCTAAAGTACAGTTCTCTTATGTTGATGGTGAGCACTATATTTTCATGAATATGGAAGATTACACTCAATACAGCTTAGGTCGTGAAGAATTAGAAGATCAAGTCGACTATTTAACCGAAGGTCTAGAAGGCATCATGGCTTTATTAATCGATGATGAAATATTCGGTATTGATCTCCCTAGCTCAGTTATTCTAGCCATCATAGAAACAGCTCCTTGTATTAAGGGTGCATCCGCATCAAGTCGTACTAAAACAGCTAGATTAACCACTGGTTTAGAAGTACAAGTGCCAGAATACTTAGAAACCGACGAGCTTATTAAAGTTAATACCGAAACCGGAAAATTTATGTCACGCGCCTAAGACTTTAAACCATGACTAACCCATCTGAACAACTGTTGAAAGTTAGGCTAGGAGAGTTTACCTTGCAGCGCTTACCCAAGCGCCCACTAGAACTTTTACGCGCCTGGGATGCTGCCGATGAATACCTGCTTGATACTTTTTCAGCTACTGTCAACACCTCAGCAGAGCCTCGTATTTTAATTGTTAATGATAGCTTCGGGGCTTTAGCCGTTGCTTTGAGCGCACTGCAGCCGCACGCTTTTTCAGACTCTTATTTATCTCAACAAGCCACGAGACTTAATTTAATTGAAAATGGAATTTCACTGCAGCAAGTCCAATTAATCAATAGCCTAGAGCCCTTGCAAGGTCTCTTTGATACCGTACTCATTAAAGCACCAAAGACTTTAGCCTTACTAGAAGATCAGCTAATTCGCATACGTCCACACTTAGCACCTAATAGCCAAGTAATCTTAGCAGGTATGGTCAAATCGCTACCCAGTGCACTTTGGACATTACTAGAGCGCTTAATTGGCCCGACAACCACCTCGCTAGCCAGAAAAAAAGCACGGCTCATTACGGCCACACCTGATGTAGACATAGCACTTGCTAATAATCCTTATCCTGTTTGCTACACGCTAGAAAATTCGGATTATTTAATTAGCAATCATGCCAATGTGTTTTCACGCGAAAAACTAGATATAGGCACCCGTTTTTTTCTTGAGTATCTGCCCATCAAACCTGCCATCAAGGATATTATTGATTTAGGTTGTGGTAATGGTCTAGTGGGTTTAATAGCTGCCGAACGCAATTCCTTAGCTAACATACATTTTGTTGACGAGTCATTTATGGCCGTGGCGTCCGCCAAAGATAATTTTTCCCGAGCTTTTGAACTCACACGCTCTGCGACTTATACAGTGGGCGATGGTCTTTGTGATTTTGAAGCAAGCTCTGCAGATCTTATTCTTTGTAATCCTCCATTTCATCAACAGCACACCGTCGGCGATCAAATTGCCGTCAGTTTGTTTGTTCAGTCCAGAAGAGTATTAAGAAAAGGCGGTGAATTATGGGTTATTGGCAATCGGCATTTGAATTATCACAGCCAACTTCAGCGCTTATTTGGTAATCATCAAGTTATTGCAGCCAATGCAAAGTTCATTATTATAAAAGCTGTAGTAAAGACTTAAGCTCTAGCGCTTGAATTTATGACTTTAGCGTTAAAACAGTGGAAAAACACAAACAATAGGTGAGTTAACTTTGTATAGCTGATATAAAGATATAGTCATACAAGAGTTGCATAACCGAATTAAATCTTTAAATAAATCCGAATCCCAAAACGTATCAGTTATGGAATTCGGTTTATAAATTTATTACGCTGGGGTTACATTCTCAGCTTGCGGTCCTTTTTGACCTACAGTCACTTCCATAGTAACTTTTTGGCCTTCGCGCAAGGTTTTGCGGCCGGCGCCGTTAATTGCACTGTGATGTACGAATACATCTTTGCCACCTTCTTGCTCAATAAATCCGAAACCTTTTTCATCATTGAACCACTTAACGGTACCTACAACTTGATCTGACATATCACACTCTTTAAACTAAAAAAAATTACCAACCTTAATTGGCTTTACAAAACCCAACTTCACGAATGAAGCCGGATCAAACTTTAACCGCGAGCCATGTTAGCACTAAAAATATAAATAGCGCAAAAAAAACATGTTAATTTATGGGTAGATTTTTTATCTAACAGTTTTTCTATGGCTTTCAAGATTAACTAGTCCTATCAGTTCAACAAATTCAATACCATATAGCCATTAAAAACTTCTTTTTTATACCCGCATTAACTTAATTAGGATTACCCTAGAACTGGGATATACAAAATCGCTATGAGAAACCTCTCTTGTTATGCGCAAATTTAACGCTATATTTCGATGAAGAACGATTGCATACAAAAATGACAAAAAAACAAGTAAGCATTATAACCAAAAAGTTTCAACGAAATATCAACAGTGAGATCAACTGACTTATAAAAAAGAAATAAAAAATTCCATAGTTAACGATGACATAGCCAAAAACTTTACACTTTACTTTAAAGCGAAAAAACATAAAGTCATGAGTAGTCAAAATAAAGCTAAGCATGATAGAAGCAACTGCAATAATGTTTAATGTAGGAGTTAAGCTCGTTAACAAAGCGCCTATAACGTTCGGCATAATATCGAGATTAATCTACATCATTCTATTAAAACTAAGTATAAACCTGAGATAAGTTAACGAAAGCCACATAATGGGCC
The DNA here is from genome assembly GCA_003584895.1 of Methylococcales bacterium. Classification (GTDB taxonomy): domain Bacteria; phylum Pseudomonadota; class Gammaproteobacteria; order Methylococcales; family Methylomonadaceae; genus Methylobacter_C. The sequence continues at coordinate 5,144 of QVQF01000074.1, read as the reverse complement.
ACATAGACTAAGTAATAGATAAAATATGTCTATGAATATTCATCATAAGCTTATAAACATGCATAATTAACCTATGTCTATAGGTAGTACTACTGTTGACAAAGACAGCACCACAACTGACAATGAACTCTATACTTTTATAACGTTCCGTAGCATTACAACAAAGCTAAGCGATAAAGTGTTTTTTATCGCCATCCCTCTAAATATAAATAATTAACAAAATAATATCATCACACCTAACGTGAAATTAATTTGTTGACAAGGTATAAATAAATACAGTAAATTAACATCAAAGATTAGTCGCAAAGACACAATAACTTTCTTTAAGCCATCCAACAGGAGATTTCACCATTATGTATACCAATAGTTTTTTTCCTATTACCCAAGCAGATCAAGTTATTTGGCTCAGCCATTACGCTTTAAGATTACCTGTTATTGGGCCTACCTGTGGTATTAGTTCAGAAGAAATAGCCGGCACCTTAGAAGATATTAATTGTCATATCTGGTTAATGCAGACTTGGCATCCCGCCATACAAAGCGATGCTAAAAAAGCTACATCATTTAAACGTCATATCATAGACGATGATACTAGCGATATAGAACCTTATCCGCTATCTTCCGTTTTTACGGACATACCAAAAATAGTTACACCTGGCATCAAAAAACGCTTACTCAATCAAGTGGCACGCATCAAAACAAACTCTAACTATTCAGAAACCATCGGCCATGACTTAGGGATTATCGCCGTAACCAATAATGTAGAGCATCTTATTCCTGAGCCTACGGCCACTGTAGAGCAAGGCAGCGATGGCAATCGGGTACGTATAGATTTCAACAAATATGGTCATGATGGCATTATCATTGAAAGTCGCATTAACAATGGCGATTGGGTGTTTCTGGCTATTGATACCGTAAAACCCTATTACGATGAACGTCCTTTAGCCACAGGCAACAGCCATGAAACCCGTGAATATCGAATGCGTTGGTGGGATAAAAGCATCGCCCATGGTGAATGGAGTGCCGCAGTACGAGTAGTATTAGGATCGTAACACCTAATAAGCCGCAGTTAACGATCATATAAACACAACCAACATAAGCATCAATAACTTCGGTTTTGAGTAGCTAATGTTCAGAGCAATTCCTCTTTTTGAGCTAATTTTCTTTAAGATAACGCTGCTTTGAAAGTTAATATGATGATCGATTTTGAGCCGTCTGCACTCTTAATACTAATGAATATCGCTTTTTTGATGACGATGAGATAACTTTTACTATTAAGACCTGTTGCTATAAAAACAGGCCTTACTAATAAACCCAGCACCTTACCAAAGAAATAACAGTGTTTTCGAATCTGCACTGAAACTGATTGATCAAGGTGCAAACCCATGGCTAGAAAATATTAGCCGCTGAACTATCTATGTAGATTAAATTAATGGACAAGAAAGGGTTTGATGATTGTGATGATTCCACCTTATTCACCTGAACTGAATTTGATTGAAATACTATGGCGAATATAGGGAAGTCGTACACCATAAAATTCGGCTAAAAAATGTTAAAAAACTTACGCTCCATTACTTATATCGGTCCCACGCTCCGCTTGGGAATGCAGCCCTAGACGCTCTGCGTCAACGTAACTTTAATTGTAGTTTTTTAAAAAACGAGAATTGAAATATACATGAAAAAAATTCTACTGGTATTTGGCACTAGACCTGAGGCTATAAAGATGGCCCCGCTGATTAAAGCTTTTCAAGCCGAACAGCACGCGTTTGAAACCAAAGTGTGCGTGACTGGACAGCACAGAGAAATGCTAGATCAAGTTTTATGCTTATTTGATATAACACCCGATTTTGATCTAAAGGTGATGCAGCCGAATCAAGATTTGTATGATATTACCAGCAATATACTAAACGGTATGAAGGCTGTTTTTAAAGTTTATCGTCCTGATTTTGTTTTTGTACATGGCGACACCACAACCACGCTAACCGTCAGCCTAGCCGCTTTTTATGAAAAAATAACCGTAGCCCATATAGAAGCGGGCTTAAGAACAGGTAATCTTTACGCGCCTTGGCCAGAAGAAGCCAATCGCAAATTGACTTCACAAATCACGCTCTATCACTTTGCCCCAACGCAACAAAGCCGAGACAATTTACTCAAAGAAAATGTCGCAGCGGACAGCATTATCGTAACCGGCAATACCGTCATTGACGCCTTACTGTTAATGAAAAACAAACTAGAAACCGACAGCGTTTTTTGTGCAACGGTTCGCGCTGCTATCAAGCAAAAAGGTTTTGATCCAGATGCAGCAGAATTCATCTTAGTCACCGGCCATCGACGTGAAAATTATGGCCAAGGCTTTATAGATATCTGCACGGCCTTAAAAACCATTGCCTTAGCAAGACCCCATATTAATATCGTCTACCCCGTACATTTAAACCCAAATGTACGTCAACCGGTTAATGACTTACTGGCGGAAGTCAGCAATATTTACCTCATTGAACCACTGCAATATGAAGCTTTTATTTATTTAATGAGCTTAGCAAAATTAATCATTACTGATAGCGGTGGCGTACAAGAAGAAGCGCCCAGCTTAGGAAAACCGGTACTAGTGATGCGCGACAGCACCGAGCGTCCAGAAGCTGTAACAGCCGGCACCGTTAAACTGGTAGGTACTGATACACAACGCATCATTCAAGAAACCAATAACTTGTTAGATAACCCAGAAGCGTATGAACTTATGACCAAAGCTCATAACCCCTATGGTGACGGTAAGGCATGCGTACGCATTATTAACTTTATGAAAGGCCTAAAATGAATTCATTAAAAACAGTTTGTGTCAACGGCTTAGGCTATATTGGCCTGCCAACAGCCGCAATAGCAGCACAACATGGCCTACAGGTTTACGGCGTTGACGTTAACCCTTTGGTCGTGGACACCATTAATAAAGGTGAAATTCACATCATCGAACAAGGACTACAAGCCCTCGTTAAAGACGGTGTTGAAAAAGGCTGCTTCAAAGCAAGGCTTACCCCTACCCTAGCCGATGTTTATTTAATTGTTGTGCCTACGCCCTTTAAAGGCAATCACGAACCCGACATTTCTTTTGTAGAAGCGGCAACACTAGCCGCTATCCCTTTTCTAAAAGCTGGCGACACTTATATTATTGAATCAACGTCTCCGGTAGGCACCACCGAAAGAATGGCAGAACTGATTTTTAGGGAACGGCCTGAACTACAAAACACACTATATATAGCCTATTGTCCAGAACGTGTATTACCCGGAAATGTATTGCACGAACTGGTCTATAACGACCGAGCCATAGGCGGCATAGATGAAGCCTCAACCCTTAAAGCCATAGAATTTTACCAGCTCTTTGTCAAAGGCGAATTACACAAGACCAATGCCCGTACCGCAGAAATGTGTAAACTTACCGAAAACGCCTCACGCGATCTACAAATTGCCTTTGCCAACGAACTGTCCATCATCTGTGACAAAGCCGAAATTAATGTCTGGGAACTGATCCATTTGGCCAATAAGCATCCGCGCGTAAATATCCTACAACCTGGTGCTGGTGTGGGTGGACATTGCATTGCAGTTGACCCTTATTTTATCGTCTCAGACTATCCCAGAGAATCACGCATTATCGGCGTAGCGCGTGAAGTCAATAATTACAAAGCCTTCTGGTGCGCAGAAAGAACCAAAACCGCCATGCACGACTTTGAATTAAATCACGGCCATAAACCGACCGTTGCCCTGATGGGCTTAGCCTTTAAACCCGATATTGACGATCTGCGCGAAAGCCCAGCCAAATACATCGCCCAAAAAGTCATGCAAAGTGAACAAAACAACTTTCTGATTGTTGAGCCTAATATTAAACAACACTCTATTTTTAAACTGACAGACACCCTAGAGGCTTATGAAAAAGCCGACATTATTGTATTCTTGGTCGCTCATAAAGAATTTAAAACGTTATCGTATCTAGAAGATAAAGTGATATTGGATTTTGCTGGGGTATTTAAAAAGTAGTTACCATTAAAGAAAACGATTTTCTTCAACAGCGTTACGATGAAAGCATATACCCACACCATTCCACATAGAGCTGGTTTTTATTACCTAGCCATCCCTATATTAAAACACTAGCTTTAATCTATTTAGGACAAGAAATACTTGCCAACATGATAGGACATTGCTTTTTAAGAAACAGGCATCTACTCTGTTTTCACAAAAAGAAAAACCGAAAAATTAACCGTTTTGAGTATAGTGGCGCAGTAATATTTTGCGCTGTTCGCTTGAATCGAAATTTCCTTAGTATTTTAAGACTCTCTTCTGCTATCGTTGCCCTTGCTTGTTTTGTATATGATGTACATTCAGTGCTGGCACAAGCCATTGAGCAGCTGTTGACATTATCAATTTTATCAACTCAGGAGTTACCTTATGTCTCATCTCACTCCACCGCCTTACGGCACAGCTATTATTCTGAAAAACGGTAAATTAGTCGTACCTGACAATCCCATTATTCCTTTTATAGAGGGTGATGGCACAGGACCGGACATTTGGCGCGCCACGGTTCGTGTTTTAGATGCGGCTGTTACTAATGCCTATGCTGGACAACGAAAGATTCACTGGCTGGAAGTGTATGCGGGCGGCAAAGCCCATCGATTGTTTAATACCTGGTTGCCTGATGAGACGGTATCTGCCTGTAGTGATTATCTAATTTCTATTAAAGGCCCTTTGACCACGCCAATTGGTGGCGGCATACGCTCTTTAAATGTAGCCCTGCGGCAGATGTTAGACATGTATGTGTGTTTACGCCCAGTGCGCTGGTTTCAAGGCGTACCGTCACCTGTCAAAAATCCTGGCGCGGTTGATATGGTGATCTTTAGAGAAAACACCGAAGATATCTATGCCGGCATAGAGTTCGAACAAAGCAGTGCTGATAACAAATTATTTCTAAGCTTGTTACAGCAACACTTTCCTGAGCAATACGCCAAGATTCGTTTTCCAGAAAGTTCAGGCATCGGTATCAAGCCAGTTTCACAAGCAGGCACTGAACGTTTAATCCGCTCTGCTATTGATTATTGCCTGATTAATAAGCGCAAAAGCCTAACGATTGTGCATAAGGGCAATATTATGAAATTCACCGAAGGTGC
>QVQF01000136.1 GCA_003584895.1 Methylococcales bacterium | reverse complement strand
ATGCGTTTCTCCAAAACACTAGAGTCATCGGCATAAACGTTGCCTGCGCTTAATAAAGTTAAATTAATAATACTAGCTATAGCAGTACGTCGAAAATTGTTCATTTTTTTATCCTTTTGTTTTCAACCTCCGGCTATCCAGTCAGTTTTCTAATAGTTTTTTATAACTTAATGTTACTCGCCGTTGTTACGGTAGAGTGATGTGGTGAAAAGTGATTATTTAGCATCAAAGCGTATTTTCTCTTTACGTTCGATTTGTACGACCTTGCCATCATGTATGACGACTTCAACCGAGCCAAAACGAATGCCCTGCACTATCTGAGCAATCTGATCGGCAATAGTGTTTGTTAAAAGTGTCTGACTTTGTGTTTTAATATCTGCACTCATTTGTAACTCCTTACCATTCAAATGTGATCAATAAAAGTTATCTGTCACTTCACTTTTTTATATGTTGACTGCACTATATCAGCGAAAAATAAGATCATTTAACGATCAATTCTGATATGCATATCTTTTTTGGTGATATGCCTGAGGCAAACCCATTGATAGTTTTTTAGATGCCCTCACTATCTCATTGACCATGTTTTTAAGAATACTTCTTATATAACAGAACTCGCACGCGCTATTCGAATGCGTTGTGTAATAAGTCACTCACTAGGCAATCCGCATTTTAGCGGTTATTATATTGGCCAATGTTATGCAGTTTTTTTACTAAACTGCCATGAAGTTAAGCGAAAGCAATAAGCCAAGGTTATGTTGGCAGCTTAGCGGCTTTAGCACATCAGTACGGTATCAATATTTAATTCTATTTAACTATCACCCTATTAGGAGTTACAGCATGGCAATTTCACTGAGTAAAGGCGGCAACGTCAATTTAAGCAAAGAAGCACCTGGTTTAAACAAAATAGTGATCGGTTTAGGTTGGGATGCCCGCGCCACCGATGGCTCTGGATTTGATTTAGACGCCAGTGCCTTTTTAGTTAAACAAGACGGCAAAGTTCGCTCAGATGCTGACTTCTGTTTTTATAATAATAAACTCGTCGCTGATGGCGCTATTCAACACATGGGCGACAATACCACAGGTGCTGGCGACGGTGACGATGAAACCGTTAAAGTTGAATTATCTAAAGTGCCTACTGATGTCGATAAAGTTGTTTTTGCCGTCACTATCCATGAAGCTGACCTTCGTAAACAAAATTTTGGCCAAGTTAATCACGCTTTTATACGCGTTATTAATGAAAATGGCGGTCAAGAAATTGCTCGTTATGACCTGAGTGAAGATGCCTCTACCGAAACTGCCATGATTTTTGGTGAAATTTATCGCGTAGACGGAGACTGGAAATTCAAAGCTGTAGGCCAAGGTTTTGTTGGTGGTCTAGGTGCATTAGCATCTTCTTTTGGTGTGAGTGTATAACACCTTAATATCGTAATTTTGGCTGCATGCTTTTCTAAACCCGGCATATTCATGGCTCTATGTTGGGTTAACCATAAAGCCGTTAGCACAAAAGACTACACTGCCATTAAGTTAATTATCATTATATAAACGTGGAGTGCAATAGCTTCAGCTAAAGCTGTTTTACTCCATATGATCATGTAACTTAACGACTCCGATACGGTAATATAGAACCGATCAAATTACTCTCTTTTAGGAACTGGCTATATGGCTATCAATTTACAAAAAGGTCAAAAAATATCTTTATCTAAAGAATCAGGCAACACTTTAAGCAAGGTCGTCATGGGTTTAGGTTGGGATGCTAAAACACCGAAGGTTGGTCTTATAAAAGGCATGTTTGGTGGTGGCAACAAAGATACTGCCATTGATTTAGACGCCTCTTGCGTATTATTCAATGACGAAAATAAAGTGGTCGATATTGTCTATTTTGGACAATTAAAAAGTCGTGATGGCAGTATTGTTCATACTGGCGATAATCGTACCGGTGAAGGTGATGGTGATGATGAGCAAATCATTGTGGATTTAAATAAAATCCCAGAAACGGTTAAATCTTTAGTATTTACGGTCAGTTCTTATACCGGTGAAACGTTCAACACCGTTGAAAACGCTTATTGTCGTATTGTTGATAACAACAATAGTAACGAAATCGCTCGCTACACGTTAACTGCACAAGGCTCACATACCGCACAAATCATGGCTAAACTGTATCGCCATAATGGTGAATGGAAAATGCATGCTATCGGCGAAAATGGCACTGGACGCACTATTGAGAATTTACTGCCGCTGATTACTATGCATCTATAATGAGAATTTGGTTTAACAAGACCTTCTCAACCATAAATTCAGTCTTTAGAAATATTCATCTAGCCTTTCCAGTCGATGAAGTCAGCTTAATTTGCACGCATACGCATGGTAACGCGGCCGCTTTTTTAGCTGCAGATGAATGCCATATTGAACCGTCCGATTTAACCGGCTTCGCCTACCTAGAATGGTGTGTAAACTTTTGCCAGCAACATAACATACAGTTATTTTGGCCTGGGAAAGAAGCCGCTCTCATCAGTCAATATCATGATTTATTTTTGGCGACAGGTACGCAAGTACTTTCTGTCGCTGATTATGAAACGCTCACGCTACTGCATAATAAAGCTGAATTTTATAGCCAGTTAAATCCTGCTATTGCACAGACCATGGATTTCATCGCCGTTAATACTGCCGATGAATTTGATCTAGCTGTCGCTGATCTATCAAAAAAACATGAACGACTCTGTGTAAAGCCTGCCGTATCAGTCTTTGGTTTAGGTTTTCGAGTTTTAGATAGGCAACGAGACAGTATCAGCCAACTACTGGGAGGCATTGAATATCAAATCCCCTTGCAGGAGTTACGCCAGGGTATGAAAAATACGCCTGAATTTGATACCTTACTAGTTATGGAGCATTTGGGCGGTCATGAGTGGAGTGTTGATTGTGCTGGTCGACATGGCGAATTACTCTGCGCTGTTCAACGTAAAAAACCTCTGCTTGCCGGCCATGGTCAAACCATAGATAACAATGCTGAAATTCAAGGCATGGTAACGCGACTAACAGAACATTATCAACTCAATGGTTTATTCAACATTCAGTTTAAAGAAGGTCAGCAAGGCGTTCGTTTATTAGAAATAAATCCACGACCTTCCGGTGGCTTCGGCATGGCTTGTTTGTCGGGAGCGAATTTGGCAAAAATCGCCTTGCAGAGCATTAAAGGCGACATTGTTCAAACACCCGTTATTCAATATGGTTTAAAGGTCACTGAAATTAATACATCCGTTATCATTTACAGTTGAACTGCAGCTTTTTGTAAGCTAACACTCCTTCGCATCAATCCAGATTACGCATCTATAGCCTTCCCATCTTGTCATTCAAAACATACTATGAATAAAACTGTCACTATCGAATTAGATACCGGCACACTCCGCTTAGATGTGGAACCCGGTCACATTCCACTTCAACGTCTACTCGGCTTTGCCGCACGTGTCAGTAGTAAACGTAAGTTTTTGTTGGTCAGCAAAGTATTGGGCAAACACTATCCTGTGTCTCCTAAACTCATGAGTTGGTCTTACCGTGCATTAGCCAGAGCAGTCATTAAAGCTGGCATAGGCAGTAGTTCGTTATGGATAGGCATGGCAGAAACCGCAACCGGTCTCGGTTATGGTGTATTTGAAGCTGCTTGCCAAGAAGGCGCTGCTAACACCTTATTTTTACAAACCACCCGCTATCATCTGCAGGACAAAGCACGTTTAGAATTCGAAGAAGCGCATAGTCATGCTACTGACTTTTTTCTGTATTATCCTGTACAAGCAGATTATCGAAAACAGTTTTTAAGTGCAGAAACACTCGTGCTGATCGACGATGAAATCAGCACAGGCAAAACATTTTTACGCCTAATTAAAGCTTATCAAGCGGTCAATACTCAGTTAACTAAAGTATTTATCGTGAGCCTAGTCAATTTCGCGCATCCCGATGATAGGGCTGCCTTAGAAGCACAAGCAGGCATGGAAGTAGAATGGATTTGTTTTCGACAAGGCCTCTTAAGCTTTGATGACCATGCCAATGCCGCTCTTGATAATATCACCGTTAATGTATCGGGTAACGGCGAGTGTAAGCAACAGTTACTCGCTTGGCCAGGGCGTTTAGGCATTGCAGCCCCCATTTGTTTAAGTTCTGATGTCATAGAAGATTTATATCAGAGCGGTTTAAATCGAGAGTCTACCGACCCACGCCCTTTACTGGTTTTAGGCACTGGTGAATGTAACGCACCTGCTTATTTATTGGGACGTATGCTTGAGAACGCGGACTTTAAAGTAAAAGTACAAAGTACCACTCGTTCGCCCATACATGTAGGCAACGATATTGCTTTGGTCTGTCAATTTAAGGACAACTACCAAGATAATATTACTAATTTTATTTACAATCTAAATCCAGCCCATTACCGAGACATTATACTTTGCCACGAAACGCCGCTAGGACCAGAGCTGATCGACCGCTTACACGCTTGGCATGCCATCAGCGCAAGATTTGAACTTAAACAACATGACGAAAACCATGCAAAGCTACATTTTTTTAGACCTTGATGACACCTTGTTTCAGACGCTGAGGAAATGTCCACTAGGCGCAGATGACCCTAAGTTACAAGCCAGAGCTTGCTTAGCCGATGGCACAGCCAACTCTTACGCCACTCACAAACAACAATGGTTATGGCAATGGCTAGAGCAAGGTTTCAAAATTGTGGCTGTTACAGGTCGTGACAGCTTTGCTTTTAATCGCGTCACCCTGCCCTTTCAAGAAGAAGTCGTTTTGAACCATGGTGCTGTTATTTTAAATAAACAGCGCACTATCAATCAGACTTGGATGGCTGGCATGATAAAAAACTTACCTGTTTATCATGAAAAACTCCTAGATCTATGGCAAGCTATCGTAGCTTATTGCCATCAATACACTGGCTTTAAAACTAGATTAGTCGAAGACTTTGATATTACTTGGTACGGTGTTATCAAGCATAGCGCTGGCACGGAAATCGCGTTGACACCCTTATTAAACGATATTATTAAACAACATCCGCATATACAAGATGGCAGCTTATATTGGCACTTAAATGGCAACAATCTAGCGGTATTACCGAAAATCATTAACAAAGAAAACGCTGTCAGTTATTTAATGTCCGAATACAAAAAGCAACATCCTAACTTATTAACCTTTGGCGCTGGTGACAGCCACACTGATGCCGCGTTTATGAGCTTATGTGATTACGCATTAATTCCCAAAAACACCCAATTATTTAACACATTAGCTTTTACGAAATGACAGCGACAGTTCCATTTACCGGTAGCTACACCAACAATGACGTGCAGTTTTTGTTACAACCGATGTCTTTGCCGGATACGCCTGTGCATATCAAAGAAGCGCTCATTCAATCCGGGAAAAAACATTATTCGCAAATGCTTAGTCATGAAGCGTTGCCGCCAGATGATTATTTACCCTTGTTTTATAGGGCGATGGATTTAAACCAAGCCACTATGGCCAAACACCTGTTGTTATTGGCACAAAGCATTATAACAACACGCCCTAAAGGTATTACACTCGTATCATTAGCGCGTGCAGGCACACCGGTAGGTGTATTGCTTAAACATATCTTAAAGCGTCATTTTAATATTCAGGTTGAACATTACTCTATTTCCATCTTACGTGATGTCGGACTCGATGCTAATGCACTACGTTACATTTTAAAAAATCATACGCCAGAATCTTTAGTCTTTGTGGATGGTTGGACCGGCAAAGGCGTTATTTCAAGACAATTAACGGCTAGCCTAAAAGCCTTTTCAGAGAGTGACGGCATTACGATTCCAGCCGAACTCTATGTATTAACTGATTTATCGGGTTGGGCAACGGTCGCACCTTCTTCAGAAGATTATTTAATTCCTTCTGCTATACTGAATGCAACAATCTCAGGCTTAGTCAGTCGTTCGTTTTATGATCCTGCTCTAACTACTAACAGCACTGATTTTCATGGCTGTCTTTATTATGATCAATTTAGCGCACATGATTTATCGTCATATTTTATTGATACACTATTGACTACCGTAAATAGTCTGTGGCCAAGCTTAAAAGATAAAATGGAAGCCCAAGTTAACACTCGACTAGGCCTACAAAAGCAATCTCAGCAATTTTTAGACTGGGTCAGTCAACACTATAAAATTAGCCGTCCTAATTACATTAAACCCGGCATAGGGGAAGCAACTCGCGCATTATTACGCCGCGAAACCCAACTATTATTACTACAGGATTTAAATTGCGAAGCAACTATACACTTACGTTGGCTAGCTCAGGCCAAAGCTACCCCAATCATCGTTTCAAAAGACTTACCGTATCGAGCCGTTGCCTTAATCAAAGAACTTAATTTATGAATACAGCCTTAAAATCATTTTCACCTTGGCGACTCGGCGCTTCCCTTTATATGCCGGGAAATCGCCGCGACATTATAGAAATTGCCAATGGTGATAAATATCCCATGCTACGTTCTATGATATTTTGCACTGAAGATGCCGTCTCGACGATTGATGTCGATAGCTGCCTACGTCATCTAGGCTTATGCTTGCAGGGCTTTAAAGAATCATCTCATCGATACCGTTTTATTCGCGCCAGAAATCCTGAAATTTTAGCGCGTTTGCTAGCCTTGCCTCATATCGAAAAAATAGATGGTTTTGTACTCCCTAAATTTAACGAAAGCGTATTCCATGCTTATTTTGATCAACTAAAAGGCACACCTTTTAAAGTAATGCCCACCTTAGAAACTCAAGATGTTTTTGATAGTAGCGCTATGACTGAATTACGTCAGGCTTTATTACAAGAGAATATTGCCGAACGTATCATTACCCTTAGAATCGGCGGCAATGATTTAATGAATCTTTTAGGTCTACGTAGAACTAGATCCTGCACACTTTATGATACACCGTTAGGTCCTGTTATTTCGCAACTGGTTACTACCTTCAAGCCTTACGGCTTTTCATTATCAGCTCCGGTCTTTGAATACTTAAATGATGCCGTCACCTTACAAAAAGAAATATCGTTAGATTTAGCTCATGGCCTCATAGGAAAAACGGCCATACATCCTATACAAGTGCCTTTAATAGAGTCCGCCTATGCCGTTGATAACGAAGACTACGAAATGGCTCACGCCTTATGTGATCAAACAGCACCTGCAGTTTTTAGAATGCACGATGCCATGTGCGAAGTAGCAACCCATCAACAATGGGCTGAAAACATACTAAATCGACAGCACTGTTATGGACTAAACGATAACTTACCGCTAAAAGAATGCATAGAATTTTAACTTTAATGTTTTAATACCCTCACTATAACCGTTACCACCCATTACTAGGAGCCCAATATGAGTTTTGATAATTTTTTAAGCCAGCTAAAAACTAAAGCCAATGAATTAAAAACAGAAGCTTTAAAATTTAAAAATAAAGATTTCCTTAATGCTGCTATGGCAGGTTCAGCCCTGATTGCCATGGCTGATGGCAGTATTAGTTCCGAAGAAAAACAAAAAATGATCAAGTTCATTGAAAACAATGATGCGCTATCCATTTTCACCATTAGCGATGTCATTAAAGCGTTTCAGGAATTTGTCAGTCAATTAGAATTTGATAAAGATATAGGCGAAGCTCAAGCATATCAAGCTATAGGTAAAATGAAATCTAATAGCGAAGCTTCACGCCTATTGGTTAGAATGATTATTGCTATCGCGGCATCAGATGGTAATTTTGATGCTCAAGAAAAAAATATAGCCGGCAAAATAGCCAAAGAACTCGGACTTCAACCATCTGAATTTGAACTATAAGCTACATTTATCCAGATTAATCTCCCTTCGCTAACTCTATTCAAAAACATAGCGAAGGTGGATTTTAATTTCAGTATTATTAGAACACTACTAACTGAAAATTCAATGCATTAAGGCTTCATATCTTAGCCCTTACCATCAATAACCATTGCCCCATACTCTTCTGGAGTTATAACGCCACCAAGTAAGGCTGCAATATGTAGGTCACAGACTGGCAAAGCATCTTGTACTGCGTCAATCCGTTTCCATTGTGCTGCCGGTGTTTCTTTGCCAACTTGCGGCACATATTTTGAAGTTTCCAATTTGTTCATGCGATGAATATAGCGAGGACAATTAATAAACACTTCGCTGATTTTTACCCGAACGATCATGTCTGCCCCAGGATAGTCTCTAAGTAATTCATCGTCAGTTTCGATACTGGCATCACCATGCACTCGCAAACGATGTGGATTTTCAAAATCTATAAACAACATCCCGATTTTAGTATTACCTTGAATATTACCCAGAGAAAGGAACATGCCATTGCCATCATAACTGGGAAAGGCCAATGTTTGTGAATCAATGACTTTTACCAAACCTAGATTACCACCTTTATAAGAGCAAGTAGGGTATCCACGATGATCAATCGTCGTTAAAAAGAAAAAGTCTCGGCTTTCTATAAAAGGTTGATGCTGCTCGCTAATTAGATTTTCTACAATTATTTGTTGTAAGCGCTCTGCAAGCTTACGAGTATCATGCTGATCTTGAAGTTGCTGCTGTTCCAAACTGTAAAAAGCACTCATTGACGTTTCCTAAATATTTAAGCGGGTATTGCGACAGAATGTAATTACTGAGGATATCCTGCTGCTATTTTTTTTGTTTATTCAATTTCAATAGCTATTAAAAACTAATACCTATCGGTAAACCATAAGCTAGCTTAATTCAAATATTAAATTTTGCCATCCAAACCCATTTGGAAATATTTATGGGTAATTTTATCTTGGTTTTCTAATAACCAATCAATATCTGGCTTATTATTCATCGCTTTATGAATAGCAGTAGACATAGCCTTTCTGTGTATATCAAACAAAACTTGATGATCTAAATTATCATCCGTTATCACACTAGGGTTAAGCCATACCGACACAATAATACCTAAGTCATTAGCTTTTTCTTTAGGAATATCACCGGCACGTACCGCATCTAAAACACCATTAGCAATTGCTGCTTGCACGGTACCCATCAATATATTGGTGTAGCGACTATTTTTAACAGTCACTTTACTGACCATTAAGGTCACTGGTCTAACTTGAATGTCGGTATTTAAAATAGCAAATACACGAGTATGACCCTCAGATTGCCCTGCTGTCATAGAGGCAATAGCAGTGCCAACAGGTCCATCTAATTCACCAATAATAACTTCGGGTTCGGCCGCTGTCCCTGCAGGGCCACCCGCTATTAATGCTTCTCCGGTACGCATAATAATTCTATTGCTCATGGTGCTTTATTCCTATGATGTAGTGATAGATATTAGAAGTTGTTAAATAATAAACGATTGTATATTAACACTATTGAATACATGACTTAGGATGGAATAACAAACAAGTAGCATGGTTTCTAGTCAGCTTAATTAAACTTAAAATGCTTTTGCAGAGCTTTTAATAATTCAATAACGTGAGTTCTAGCAAGTTTGTCACCAATAAGATGTTTTAAAGCACTACCAAAACCACTTACTTGATCAGTAAAATTCCGATTTGTATAAAAAACTAAGGAACCCTTCTTATAAGGTAAGCAAATTAGAGTTAATTGATTGGCGTTAAAAGAATGCCCTGCATAAAACTGTCTAGAAAGAACTAATTCCCCCTGAACATCACTGACTATAAAGCTATGCGTAAGAATGGCGGTCGGGCGATCTTGAACTAAACGATTTATCCATGTATAAGATTCTTCGACGCCTACAGGTAAGACTATATGGGGATAATTAGACCAAGCATTAAATAGTTCCGGAAAATAATTAGTCGCTAAATCATGCTCTAGGGCTGCAGTTTGTAAATCTGCACTAGGAGTAACTACAGTATTATTACCGCGGTCATAAGGTGCAATACCTTTTAAGCCGTACTTGCGATAAGACTGCCAACGTTGCCATAATATCTGCCTATAAATGTCTGCAGCCTTATCAGACTGCTTTGATGCTTGTGAGTTAATTAATTTAAGTTCTTCTGTCGATAAATTATATTGATCACTTGGAATTCCCATTATGAATTCAGATTCTTCATCACCTCCCACCGTAAAACTAAAATTTTTAAATACCGCTATGTTAGATTGCAAGGGTATCTTTTCCCCAGAAATTGACCGTGAATCTAAAGAAGCTAAGCCATCTTTCTTAATTAACGCACTAACTTGAGTGGGTAGGGCTAATACATAAATAATAACACCCGCTGTTAGCTCAGTTTCCTGACTAATTTCAACATCAAATAAGACAACTTCTCCTTGGTTTAAACGACTAATGTCTTGTTGAATAATACCCAACTGATCTAGCAATTCTTGAGGGCTGGGCATTTGTGCTGAAGCTAAAGGGCTAATCAGATTAATTGATAAAAATAGGCATAATTTAAACCCATAAAGGTATTGTGCAGTGTTTATTTTCTTGTACATGGCAATTGATAAACGCAGTTTAAATTTGAGCTTATTATAAGCATAAAAGTATTATTAGCCTTATGTGCATTAACTGGGTAATTTCACTATTTCTGGCTTAACAAAAAAGTCAATCCAAGCACAACCTCAGCTATTGATGCTGTCAACATGACAACTGATTATTTAGCGAACTCTTCACGATGTCACTTCCACTTGCATGAATATG
Organism: Methylococcales bacterium; assembly: GCA_003584895.1. GTDB lineage: Bacteria > Pseudomonadota > Gammaproteobacteria > Methylococcales > Methylomonadaceae > Methylobacter_C. The sequence continues at coordinate 14,736 of QVQF01000136.1, read as the reverse complement.
ACTCATCAGCTTAGTTGTTACGATAACATTGATTTTAAATTGGCCAGATTGGCCTTGCCTCGCTCTTTAATAACTTCTGGCGTTAGTTGTTTTTTATTGACCCACTCCAAATCATCGGCAGGTAATTCATTTAAAAATCGACTTGGTTCGCACTCAGAAATCTCACCATATCGCTTGCGATGCGTGCAATAACTAAAGGTGCAGGTACGCTGAGCACGAGTGATACCAACATAGGCTAAGCGCCTTTCTTCTTCAATATTATCAGCTTCTATACTGCTTTGATGAGGCAATATATTTTCTTCTATGCCAATGAGAAAAACATGCGGGAATTCCAGTCCTTTTGCTGCATGCAAGGTCATTAAACTCACTTGGTCAGTAGATTCCTCTTCTTGGTTACGCTCCATAATATCCATGAGCATAATTTTAGAGACAATTTCAGCCAAGGGCTTTTGAACATCGGTATCTTTATCGGCAATACGTTTAAGCCATTCAACCAGCTCATTAACATTCTTTAATTTACGATCAGCAGATTCGTTACTTTTACTATTTTCTTTTAAAAACTGCTCATAACCGATGTGATTAATAGCCTGCTCTATTACTACAAAGGTATCACCACGCTCAATTTGAGCGGCAGTATCGAGCACCCAATCATAAAACTTCTGTAATCTTATGATTGATTTTTCAGATAGTTTTTGTGTGAGCCCCAACTCAGCACTGGCAGCAAACATACTAATATGTCGCTCATTCGCATAAGTCCCTAATTTCTCTAATGTGGTAGGACCAATTTCACGTCTAGGCGTATTGATGATGCGTAAATAGGCTGCATCATCATCCTGATTAACCATGAGTCGTAAATAAGCTAATATGTCTTTAATTTCTGGGTTATTAAAAAACGATGAACTACCGCTAATTAAATAAGGAATGTTATTTTCTCTGAGCCCTTGCTCGAACAATCTTGATTGATGATTACCACGGTATAAAATCGCATAATCTTGATAACTCCCACCTGTTTTGAATTTATGATGAACAATTTCAGAAACAACTTGTTGAGCTTCAACCTGATCATTTCTATGACTTAATACGCGCAATGCATCGCCATAACCTAGCTCACTCCATAATCGTTTTTCAAAGACATGTGGGTTATTGGCGATCAAATGATTGGCCACTTTCAGGATGCGGCCTGTAGATCTATAATTCTGCTCTAGTTTAATAACCTGCAATCGTTTGTAATCTTTTTGTAATTGCGCAAGATTTTCTGGTTGAGCACCCCGCCAAGCATAAATAGACTGATCATCATCACCCACCACAGTAAAACGCCCCAAACTACCCGCCAGCAATTTAATTAACTGATATTGAGTGATATTGGTATCTTGATATTCATCCACCAACAAATAACGAATCTTATTCTGCCATTTTTCTAAAACGTCACGATGTTGTTGAAACAACAATACTGGCAATAAAATAAGATCATCAAAATCGACTGCATTATAGGCTTTTAGGCTACGCGTATATTCTTGGTAAAGCCCTGCTATTAGATGCTGATCGGGAGTTGCTGTGGTTAGAGCCTGCTCAGGAGTAATAAAAGCATTTTTCCATTGCCCGATTTGTTGAGCATATCGATCAATATTTTCGATATCACAATCTTTTGCACCGTAATTAATCAAACTCTTTAATAAAGTTTGTTTATCTTGTTCATCAAACAGCGTAATGGCCGCTTTATAGGCCAAAACCTTATGCTCCTTCCGCAAAATATCCAGCCCCAAGGAATGAAAGGTAGATACGCGTAAACCTCGACTCTCAGAACCATCAATAAGCTTAGAAACTCGACTTTTCATTTCTCGAGCCGCTTTATTGGTAAAAGTCAGCGCGGCAATATGTCTCGCTGGTAATCCCTGTTTAATGAGGTAGGCGATTTTCTCCGTAATAACTCGCGTTTTACCACTGCCAGCACCAGCAAGCACTAATAAGGGCTGGTCTATAGCTTTAACCGCAGTTTGTTGTTCGGGATTTAATTTAGACATTATTAGTTTAGGTCGATAATTTAATCTGATGACTTCAGCATAGATCCATGCTCTTTAGTACACTATATCCTACTTGCTTATTTGTATTTTAGACTATCTTTATGGCTGTTTTTTATTGTTTTGGAAATAGTAACCTGAAAGTCTATAATCGGATGAAATTAATTAAGGGAATAGAAATGATTGAATCACTAACATTAACCGTTACTGACATGAAATGTGGTGGATGTGAAGCTAATATTACCGAAAAACTTAAAGCTATATCAGGCATTATTTCAGTTGCCGCATCAGCTAAAAACAATGAAATTAGCCTTGAATATAATAATGAACTCACTGACATTGATACGATAAAAGCAACTATTATAGCCACCGGTTTTGGGATATAAGTTCCACCCATTTAACACACCACAAAGGTAAAGGTCATGAGTACAGAAAATATTACTAATGAGATACGCCTATCTATTTTAGGTATGCGTTGTGCTGGCTGTGTTAGCGCTATTGAAGGGGCTTTGTCGGCAGTCGTAGGTGTAACTGCTGTCAGCGTCAATTTTGCTGATCACACAGCAACCGTTAAAGGCCAAGCAAACCCTAATGCCTTAAAAAAAGCGGCTAAAGAGGCCGGGTTCGACGCTGCTGTTATGGAAGGTATTGAAGACCCATCTGAACAAGAAACTCAAGAATTACAGCGCTATCGATCCTTAATGAAAAAAGCCACTATCGCCGGTGCTTTTGGTGCTTTTTTAATGGCCGCTGAACATTTTAGTTGGCTGCCTGAAATCGGATCAGCGACTGGACTATGGCTTTGGCCAGAAATTGCCTTACTCACCTTAGCTGTATTAATTTATTCTGGCTGGCATTTTTATAGTGGTGCTATTAAATCGCTTAGCCTAAGACAAGCCAACATGGATACTTTGATTGCGCTAGGCACAGGTTCAGCATGGCTATACTCTTGCATAGTGATTGATTATGCAGATACCTTACCTACGTTAGCTAAGCATGCTTATTTTGAAGCCGCTGTTGTCATATTAGCTTTTATTAATCTGGGCACTGCGTTAGAAACCTTAGCTAGAGGCAAAACATCGAGTGCTATTCGGCAATTGATCGGCTTACAACCTCGTACTGCACGCGTTATCAGAAATGCAGAGGAAATCGACATCCCAATCGAACAAGTGGGGTTAGGTGATATTTTACGTGTCAGACCCGGTGACAAAATAGCAGTCGATGGTATTTTACTGGAAGGTCATTCCACTATTAATGAAGCTATGTTGACCGGTGAGCCGATACCTGTAGAAAAAATCGTTGGATCTGAAGTCGTAGCCGGCACTATCAATCAATCTGGTAGCTTTCTATTTAAAGCAACGCGTATAGGGCGAGATACCGCCTTAGCGCAAATTGTTATGAGCGTTAGACAAGCACAAAATAGCAAACCTGAAATAGCTCGCTTGGCTGATAAAATATCAAGCATTTTTGTACCAGCTGTGCTCATTATTTCAGCCCTAACTTTCTTCATGTGGCTTACATTTGGGCCGGAACCTTCATTAGGCTATGCTTTTGTCACATCTATGACAGTCTTAGTGATTGCTTGCCCCTGTGCATTAGGCTTAGCAACCCCAATTTCTGTGATGGTAGCCGTCGGCAGAGCCGCCCAATCGGGCATATTAATTCGTAAAGGTGATGCGCTACAAACTGCAGGAAAACTAAGTTGCTTAATTCTCGATAAAACCGGCACAGTGACTGAAGGAAAACCTATCGTTTCAAGCATAGTAGCCATCGATGATTATTCTGAAGATCAAATATTACAATTGGCTGCAAGCATAGAATCTGGTTCTGAACATCCTTTGGCTGCAGCTATATTAGCCGCAGCCGCCAATAAACAGTTTACACTAGATAAAACTCAAGGATTTTTAGCAATACCCGGTTTTGGTGTAACGGCGACCATTAATGAACAACAAGTGTTTTTCGGCAATAAGGCCTTGATGGATAGTAAAGGCATCAAATTTACTCGTTACAACAATAAATTAGAAAAATTGTCTGTTCTAGGTCAAACACCGATGTTATTAGCAGTAAATGATAAAGTCGTCGGTATTATTGCTGTCACTGATCCTATAAAGAAAGATTCAGCTCTTGCAGTACAGCACCTTAAAGAGCTAGGGCTGCGTATTATTATGGTGACTGGCGATAATCAAATAACGGCTCATGCTGTTGCTAAACAGGCTGGCATTTCTGAAGTGCGTGCTCAGGTATTACCTCAAGACAAAGCAGCTGTAGTTCTGGAATTACAGCAACAAGGCGAAATCGTAGGCATGGTCGGCGATGGTATCAATGATGCACCCGCATTAGCTCAAGCTAATGTAGGTATGGCTATAGGTACTGGCACCGACATTGCCATTGAGAGTGCTGATATCGTAATACTGCAAGGCTCGTTGTTAAAAATTCCTGAGGTGATTGCCTTGTCAAAAGCAACAGTTATTAATATAAAACAAAACCTAATCGGGGCTTTTTTCTATAATACCATCAGTATTCCTGTCGCAGCTGGTTTGCTATATCCCTTTTTTGGTATTTTATTAAATCCTATGATTGCAGGTGCTGCGATGGCCTTATCTTCTGTGACGGTAGTAACTAACGCCAACCGCTTACGCTGGAAATGAGACATAAAGTTTATGATTAAATCCTGATAGATTACAATATACTTATCTCCATCACCGAACAGTTCACCGCTGATAACGTTATTGTTATAAGACTCTCTTCGGTTTAAGTTAAATTGAATGTCATTAAAGCAAATGAAGAAATTAAAATGTGCTGTTATTGGTACCGGCTATTTAGGTAGATTTCATGCAGAAAAATATGCCTCATTACCCGATTGTGAGTTAGTTGCAGTTGTCGATATCAATGAAGAAGCGGCTAAAGCTGTTGCTGATAAGCATAATGCACGTGCATTAACTGATTATCAATCATTACTGGGGAACGTTGATGCTGTCAGCATTGTGGTTCCAACTACCCTGCATCATCAAGTATCTAAAGATTTTCTAAATGCCGGCGCCCATGTGTTGGTTGAAAAACCGATTACCGTTACCGTTGCCGAGGCCGATGAATTAATTGCCATAGCCAAAACTAAAAATCTTATTTTGCAAGTGGGTCATTTAGAGCGTTTTAATTCAGCTGTATTAGGCTTAGATAAAGATGAAAAACCTCTATTTATTGAGTCTCATCGTCTATCCCCCTTTAACCCTAGGGCTAATGATGTCAGTGTAGTTTTAGACTTAATGATCCATGACATTGATATTATTTTAGCGTTAGTTGATTCTGAAATAGAGCGTATTGATGCAAGTGGTACAGCAGTTTTAACCCAGGGCACTGATATTGCAAATGCCAGAATACTATTCAAAAATGGCTGCGTAGCAAATGTTACCGCTAGCCGAATTAGTATGAAGCTGGAACGTAAAATGCGCTTGTTTAGACCTAGCTCTTATATCTCTGTGGATTTTCAAAATCGAGTATTAAGCAAATACCGAACAGGTAGCAAAGAAATGTTTCCAGGTATCCCTGAAATAGAAACAGAAGAATCTGTTTTTGAAGGGGGCGATGCTCTGCTTGAAGAAATCAAACACTTTATCAATTGTATTCAAACCGGACATCCACCTTTGGTCTCTGGTGAGGCGGGCAGACGCGCCTTAGCAACTGCGATACAAATTACGCAGTTACTAGGTGATAAATAGATAACTTAAGCCAATAACGACTTCCGTTACCAATAGTTAAACACATTCATTCGTAGAGACACGTCTACTCATAAATATAAGGCAATAAAACATGATCCCCATGGTAAATCTGAAAGCTCAATATGTTGAAATTAAAGATGAAGTTGAGCGCGGCTTGGCTGAAACAATAGAAAACTGTGCTTTTATATTAGGCCCCAACGTACAATCTTTCGAAAAAGAAGCTGCCGCATATCTCGGTGTTAAACATGCCATTGGCGTAGCCTCTGGTACCGACGCATTACATTTAGCCTTAATTGCCGAAGGTATAGGTGCGGGTGATGAGGTCATTACCAGTGCATTTACGTTTATAGCCACAGCAGAAGCCATAAAATATGTTGGCGCTATTCCTGTTTTTATTGATATTGATCCTAGAACTTTCAATATTTCTCCAGAAGCCATAGAGCTTGCTATTACCCCTAAAACTAAAGCCATTATGCCCGTGCATCTGTTTGGTCAGCCAGCAGATATGACCGAGATTTTGCAGCTTTGTGAACAACACCAATTAAAATTAATTGAAGATTGTTGTCAGTCGTTTGGTGCCCGCATTAATGGTAAACAATCGGGTGCGATAGGTCATGCAAGCGGATACAGCTTTTTTCCCAGCAAAAATCTAGGTGCGTTTGGTGATGGCGGCTTAGTCGTTACTAACTCAGATGAAACAGCGGCTAAAATAAAACAACTCCGTAATCACGGTTCAGATGTGCGTTATTACCATGATGTGATTGGTTATAACAGTCGTCTCGATGAAATGCAGGCGGTCATCTTACGAGCCAAATTAAAACGTATCGATCAATACAATCAAGCGCGCCGTCATGTCGCTCATTTGTATTCAGAACTCATGGCAGATTTACCTCTAATCACACCTTATGAAGATGGTTTAGGCGATCATGTTTATCATCAATACACGTTATTATCTGATCGCCGTGACGAAATAATGCAAGCCTTACAAGCTCAAGAAATTGCCTGCGCTGTTTATTATCCCGTGCCATTGCATCAGCAAAATGTCTTTAAAGAAGAATGTGCTGATTTAAGTTTACCCGTTACCGAACACGTTTCAGCGACTTGTTTTTCTCTTCCGATTTGCCCTTTCCTAAGTGATGATGACATTCACAAGATTGTTGACATTATCCGTGATGTTTTGAAAGTATAGCCAAATACGGCATAGCCTTTCAATTAAAATGAATTCTCATATCCCAGTTAAAAATTCGCAAACGATACTCTTCAGCGCCGGAGAATCTTCCGGCGACCAACACGCAGCCAACATGTTTTTGGAGCTGAAAGCACAGCAACCCACTATCAAAGGCATCGGTATGGGCGGTACAAAAATGGCACAGGCGGGTATCGATATTCGCTATGACTCTGGCGCTATCGGGGTTATTGGTGTGGTTGAAGTCATTAAGCACTATGGCGAAATTCGTAGAGCCTTAACAATGATGCAACAATTGGTTGCAACTGAAAGACCTGACTTACTGGTCTGTGTGGATTATAAAGAATTCAATCTTAAATTAGCGCGTTTCGCCAAACATTTAGGTATCAAAGTCTTGTTTTATGTGAGCCCACAAGTTTGGGCATGGCGGCCTGGGCGTGTAAAGACTTATGGTAAGGCTATCGATATGATGGCAGTGATCTTTCCTTTTGAAACCGCTTACTATGATGCAGAACAGGTACCAGTGCGTTATGTCGGCCATCCTTCGGTAGATAAAGTCCATGCCAACCATAGTCGATCTGAAAACTGCCTTCGCTTTGGCTTAGATGAACATAAACCCGTTATTGGTTTACTGCCAGGCAGTCGCGCCAACGAGATAAAGCGTTTATTACCAGTTATGTTAGTCGCTGCTGAGCAATTACAAATCGAGGAACCAGATACTCAGTTTATATTGCCTCAAGCCGACTCCATTAGTGATGCTTTGTTAAATACTTATTTAAGTTCCTCAAGCTGTCATATTACGGTTATAAAAAATCAAGCTTATGATGTCATGCAATGTTGTGATGTTATTATGACCACTTCAGGAACTGCGACCTTAGAAGTCGCATTAATGAGCATCCCTATGGTTATTACTTATAAATTAGCCACGATTACTTACTGGTTAGGTCGATGCTTGGTTAATACACCTTTTATAGGCTTGCCTAATATTGTTTTAGGCAAACTTGCTATTAAAGAACTGATTCAACAAGCCGCAACACCTAAAAACATCGCTGCAGAAGTAAAACGAATTTTGCAAGAAAAGCCCTATGCTGATGCAATGCGTGCAAATTTATTGTTAGTTAAGGAACAACTAGGGCTAGGCGGCGGCTCCAAAAACATGGCCAATTTAGCGCTGGAAATGCTAGATCTAGGTAAAAACTTAACGGCTACCAACTTAAGACGGGATGGCTTAACTTAATCATTCACTTTTAGATAGGATTGTCCTAAGCACAGACAAAGGGTGAAGTATCTGTAACGCCGTAATTTACTAGCTTAAATTACTTTTTACGCACTCACAAAAAACCTCTATCCATCTGAATTTATAGCATATTTTACAATATAGTTACGAGTAATAGATAACAGGTATACACTATTAACCTTAAGTTAAGGCTTAACAAAATCAATACCGATAGCCTCTTCTTTATCGTACAACATTAACTATCACCAGCACCTCTAGCATGGAGATTATTATGAAAAAAATCACTACATTATGTTTAGCTATTACTCTCATTGGATCAATAAGCATTAATTCTGCTTGGGGTCATGGTGGCGGTCATGGTGGAGGCCATTATGGTGGCGGATACGGAGGTGGCTATCGTGGCGGATATGGCTATAGCGTACTCGGTTTAGGCTTGGGTTTAGGTGTGGGCTACGGGCTCGGTAGTTATTATGGTGGCTATAATAACTATGGTTATGCTTACCCACCTGCTGTGGTCGCCGTTCCAACAGCCCCACCGGTCTATATTCAGCAAAGCCCAGCACCTGTCGTACAACAAAATCAAAGTAATTATTGGTATTACTGCCAAAACCCAAAAGGCTATTATCCTTATGTTAGAGAATGTCCAAATGGTTGGCAGCAAGTTGAACCTACGCCGCCTCGTTAACCAAGGAACTTTCTAATGTTGCGTTTAATTATTATAGTTACCAGTATTATTTTACTCACGATGTCAGGTTGCACCAGTATACCTACAGGGCCCAGTGTTATGGTACTACCTGGTAACGGCCTATCATTGGAGCACTTTAGTAATGATCATATTATCTGCCAACAATTTGCTACACGCCAAGTGAGCGGTACTTCAAATCAGAATAGTAACACTAACGCAGCGCCATCAACATCTTCGACAAATGAAGATCAACTACACTACGATATGGCTTATATACAATGCATGTACATTAAAGGCCATCAGGTTCCAGTTTATGGGCAGCTCACTGGCGTTACGCCTGCTCAAGTTACATCACCCTACCCACCTATTGCCTTGCCTATACCTAAATTAACACCTAGCGCAAAGCCAACACAGCCAAATCATAATGACTTAATGCCTACCTCGCCAAAAGAATAACTAAATTAAACACATTAACTAAGCTAAGCCAGCTTTAATACTGACCGTCTTTTAAAAATAGCCTTAGCACTATCTCATGAACAAAATGACCTCTTATTTTTTGGCAATAACTTATAGTCTTCTTATCACTAGTTTCATGACGGCTTGTTTTATGGGACCTAGCCCCTTAACACCGGAACAGCAATCAGCAAAAATAAATGAATCTATAGCAAAGGGCGGCTATTCTGCGGTACTCAACTATGATATAGAGTCCAGCACAGAAACTTGGCAGCATGATGATCAAGGCATCCAGATAACCATGCTTGCCCCAGTAACTCCCGGCAATTATCCTCTGATTGTTTATTTACCTGGCTTAGGTGAATCTGCCGATGCAGGTAAGCTCTGGAGAGTTGCGTGGGCAAAAGCAGGGTATTCAGTATTCAGCGTGCAACCTGTAACGCTGGGTGAAGCACTTAAAGGCACACCTAAAGTTACACCGGCTAAAAGTAGCTCATGGTTTAGTAAAGAATACGACAACTCGGCTGCTTTAAAAGACGTTAGAAACAGCGATCTTCGTTATGTAGGGCATCAATACTTTTCACAAGAACAACTTAGCAAACGCATTAATAATGTGCTCTGGGCTTATGCACAACTCAAACAACGTACTCAAAATAAAACAGGCTTATTTGCAAGAGCTGATTTAGCAAGAGTCATTATTGCCGGTTATGATATAGGTGCACAAACGGCAGCGGCTATGATAGGTGAAACTTATGATATCGCCCTACCCTCAACTACAGAATTTCGACCACTAGCCGCTATTTTATTAAGCCCTACCGTGGATATGGCATTGGGTGACATCACCACACGCTACCAAAATATTTACATACCCATACTTGCGGTAACAGGCGCAGAAGATGATGACCCCTCGGCTATCAGTACGCCTTTTGCACGCACAGCTATCTGGGAATATGCACCACCCGGGAATAAATGTTTATTGGTATTAAAAAAAGGTAATCACCAGCTATTGTCTGGCGATACTTTAATCCAGAATCAAGACCCAAAATCTACGCAAGAATCATCAGAAGAAACTGAGTCAATGCATAGCAGATCACGCTTTACTAACGCATATGGTAGCGGTGGTGGTAGCAGAAGTGGTACTCATGGAGGTAATACAACAAATGAAATGGCACCAAAGTCTAGAGACGGATCTAAACTAAATGGCAACCAAAATTATACCCAAGTGGCTGTTGTCTATAGTGTTTCCATTGCTTTTTTAGACCATATTTGTAAAAACGACAACGTTGCTCACACCTGGTTATCCGATAAAGCCAATCAATGGTTAAACAAATCAGCCACCTTAAAAATAAAATGAATAATTACCGTTATAGGCAATTTAATTCATATAACATGCCTACCGAGCTATCAGCAAAACTCATCAGAAAATAAGCGTGTAAAAATACCCCAGAGCTTTATTAAAACAGTGATCACCACAACACAATAAGTGACATACAGCGTTGTGTTACATTCTGAGCCTATTGTTTCCAAATAGAATACAATCCATGCATAAATACTAGCATTGTTATCAAAAAACAAGTCAGATACAATTTGTCCATAGTTAATTTTAAACGGGCTCAAATATGAAAACTTTACCTAAAGATAGCGGCACATCGGCACTGATTATATTCTCAATCGTACTATTTATTTCCGGCGAATATACTGTATCAACAGCATTGTTTACCATCGCAATTATTGTCTACAATATTAAAAATCATGGTAATCGCTTTAAAGCTGACCAATTTTCATGGTATTAAATCTCTATTTTTTATTAAGTTGAGGTATTGATATGTTAGAAATTATTGTATTTATCTTAGCGCTATTAGTTATTGTATTAATAGGAATGCGTTCAAAAGTAGATCAAGATCACTCAGAAATTAAAGTTTCTGAGCAAGTAAGTCCAGAAAATACATTTCTCTCTCAGTTACAACAAAAAGTAGAAATAACTATGCTTCCAAGGCCTAGCGATGCCACATTAAACCGCCATTACGATGCCCTCATTAGAGCAGAACTAGATGCTCACCTGTCTACAATGCCCAATTCATAAGTTTATTCAACGATATGGCGAATTTCCCGTTAAGAAATCCGCCTTAAAGTCAGATCATTGCCTCTCACCTCGCCTGCAACACAAGTAGACTAAAGCCGTCATAGACATAACATCATTATATAGAACGATTGGTACTATAAATACTTGAGTATTAACGCCGTAATGGTCGCCAAGAGGACCTAACACCTTTTGACAAGCTAACCATTAGTCGGTAAGTTACGTACGAAGGTACATTTATTTTTGTTATAACTTCAATGCACCTAAAAGATTAAAACAACTTAATTATCTTACTCTATCAACCCTGACTTGCGGTTAATCGAGTGACTTGGCGATTATCATAGGCAAATCAAATGAATGGCATATCATTTAAAAGCATCAAATTACTACTTGAAGTTAATTTCTATATTTCAGCTCTAGTACTCATCGCAGGCTGTCTATTATCGGTATCAGACCGTTATTCACTCTTTGAATTTAACGAAGATCTTTATGGCGCTCTAGACAATAATTTACGCATGATCATGATCTATCTCGCCATGACTGAAACCATGATCTTAATCTATAGTTATTTCAGACATAACTTTCAGGTCATGATACCGGTGGGCTTTTTCCTAGTAATGATGATAGCTTCAATGAAGTTTTACGGTGAAATTAATGCCGTAGCGGTTGATGAAAATTTCTCGCCATTTTTTCTTTATACTGGCTTGTCACACATTTTATATGGCTTCATGGTACGTATTGAAAGAAATAAGTCCATCATTTAGGCATGCTTCGATTTCTTAGGCCTAATTATTACTTGATGAGCATTAGGCAAGACTTGCTGAGTGCTCTGTTAGCCTTGCAGAGGTCTGACGTTCTCTGTTGAGTGTTCAGCAAGACCGAAGCAAGTATACAGCGAAGCTTGCCTATCGCTAGGCAATGCCTGAGGAAACATTTCAGTACATCAGGAGCACTAGATAGTGTCTGATGAGCGCTTAACAAGATTGCACGAACACTCAATCAGATCGACATAAGGGTCATGAAGATTCGGCTAGCACTCAGCAATTTTTGAAGAGCGCTCTTTGGGCCTATTGTAATGCTCAATAACCAGCGTAATAACCTATTACTATGTTCGTTTAATGTAACAAAAACAGCAAATTGACCATGCTCCAAGCGACTAAGCCTGCAGCTGGAATCGTTAATACCCATGCCCAAACAATGCGCTCGATAACCGAAAGCTTCAATGCGTGAGGGTTTTTGGCAAAACCAACGCCCATAATGGCTGTTGAAATGCTATGTGTAGTGGAAACCGGCATACCGAAATGCGCAGCAACCACCAGAATGGTCGCTGAACTGGTTTCTGCTGCGAAACCATGTATCGGATGTAACTTAACCATTTTGTGACCTAGGGTCCTGATAATACGCCAGCCGCCTACCGAAGTACCCAGCGCCATAATCAAGGCGCAAGAAAAAACGATCCAACTATCGATATCTTTTTCTCCGCCATCAGGCTTTAAAAATTCAGCCCAAGTCGGTAAATGATCAAGTGTACCCGCACCATTTGCAGCAAACACTGCCAAGGCGATAATGCCCATAGTTTTTTGCGCATCATTACTGCCATGAGCAAAGCCCATATAACCGGCTGATAAAAGTTGAGCTTTTCCAAAAACAGCATTAACCCATTTTGGACGCGCCATACTCGCGAGGACTCCACCAGCTGAATTCATACCGCTAATGATAGCCATCAAGCTACCCATAATAGCAATACCTAAGGTAAAGCCAACAAGTGGCGAACTGACCATAGGAATCAATACTTTCCAAAGTATGCCTTTATTTTCTGTCCAGACTGCCGCTGTTTTTGACCATATCAACACATCAATATTATTGCCACCCGCTGCGAAGGCTGCACCGCATAAACCACCAATTAAGGCATGGCTAGAAGAAGACGGCAATCCCAAAGCCCAAGTAATAAGGTTCCAAATAATCGCACCAGTCAGTGCGCAGATCAATATTTCGGAGCTCATATTGACCATGCCCGTATCGACTAATCCAGACGAAATAGTTTTGGCAACTGCGGTACCTGAAAAAGCACCGACTAAATTAGTGATCGCGGCCAGCATTACCGCTTGCGTGGGTGTTAAAACTTTTGTTGCAACAACGGTGGCAATCGAATTTGCAGTATCGTGAAATCCGTTAATAAACTCGAATATCAACGCCACCACAATGACTAGCAAGAGCAAAATCAGCATGATTATCTCTTTATGAGTTTTTTAAGGCAATATGGTAGACAACATTGCCGGCATCGCGGCAACGGTCAATTGCTTTTTCAAGGATTTCAAATAAATCCATTTTTACTAAATAACGAATCGGATCGGTTTCATTGACATAAACATCTCGATACAACTCAAGTATTTGACGATCAGCCTCAGCTTCAATAGTATGCAACTGATCGTTTAATCTATTGATTTGATCTAAATCCATGCCTTTACGCAGTAGCCCTACCATTTGTTTCAACACTTCACAGGCCTGTTCCAGCATAACAGCTCGACTGGTAAAATCCACATCACCCATACGCACCAAAGCCAACGCATAGCGCTCCGCAAACTTTTCTACAATTTTAGGTATTTTATAAAGAGCACTGTTAAGCGCTTCGATATCTTCACGATCAAGAACAGTGACAAAGGTATTAACTAATTCTTCACTAATTTGTACAAACAAATCCTTTTCACGTCGACGTGCAAGCTTAAGCAACTCCAATGATTGCTCTGTCGCGGGGGTATTTAAACTTTCGACCAATGCTTTAGCTGATAAATGTACCGAATCGGCACTAGCTTCTAGCAAGCCATAGAATTTATCGCCTTTACCGAAGATAGTTTGCAATGAGAACATGATATTTCCTTTTTATAAGCTAATAGGCATTTATTAGTACGCTTTTTATTATCGCATAATTAGGCTTTGAATTATAAGAAGCTGTGACTGTTTGTTATTAGCCTTAATAACAAACAGTCGAAATCATCGCACTACTTTTCAAATACACATAGTCCCATACATCAAAATAATTACGACATCCAACTCAAATTAATTTATAAAAGTTCAAAATTTAACTGGTATTGTACGAATATCATTTATGAGCTCGTTACTCTAAAAACACCTAAATTTATTTATTTGACCTTTTAATAAGTAAGGTTATATTAATATCTTGATATCAATTTAAACCAAGCTTTATTCAAAGCATTGAGGTAGTTCATGACTAATGTATTGAGACCTTTGCACGATGGCTCTTTATTAGTCCAATAATAGCTCAAAGGTGATTTTTAACTCATTTTACAAAAATAATAGCTAAATACTGTTCATTTAGCTTGGATTAACGGGTTTTTACCCG
>QVQF01000077.1 GCA_003584895.1 Methylococcales bacterium | reverse complement strand
GGTTTTGTCGGGGTCGGTAGAGAGGGCTTCCTGCCCTCCTACCGACGCGCGGCATCCATGCCGCGCCCCTTCGGGCTAATCCCAACAAAACCTGCGGTGCTCAGCGCGGTAAACGAGAGTAAAACGACGTTACTGCGTAACGTCAGTTTTTAAATTGCTCTAGCCCTCCTTTTTTTAAAGGAGGGTATTCGTGTCAGTAATGCCCTCCACTGTAATTCGTTGATAACGCCTGTTGGAAAATAACAATCACTATGTTTCAATATTTCAAATACTGTTGTATAGTTCATCTATGGACAAACTACACGCAACAAAAATTTTTGAATCCCTAGCTTCTGGCATTCGCCTAGATGTATTTCGACTGTTGGTTAAGCATGCGCCTACTGGTTTAGTCGCTGGTGAGATTGCTACTCTTTTGGATCTGCCTCCGAACAACTTATCTTTTCATCTTAAAGCCATGACCCATGCTGGTTTAATCAATGCCATCCAAGAAGGACGTTATCAGCGTTATCGTGCTCATCTTACCTTGATGCAATCGCTGATTGATTATCTAACGGCAGAATGTTGCACGGCTGATCCTGAATCATGCTTTGAACCGAACAAGGCGTCGTCTTGCTGCGATGCCGTCTGATTTCTTTCCATATAATGAGTGATCTATTATGAATGTACTGTTTCTTTGCACGGGTAATTCTTGCCGATCTCTGATTGGCGAAGCCACGTTTAATCATCTTGCTCCAGAAGGTTGGCATGCCATTAGTGCTGGCAGCAAGCCACTAGGTAGACTAAACGCCGGTGCGCTGGCATTGCTTGAGGGGCAAGGTATTTCTACTGAAGGCTATTACAGTAAATCCTGGAATGATCTGCCTGTCACGCCAGATATCGTCTTGAGTGTTTGCGGCAATGCGGCCAACGAAATCTGTCCTGCTTATTTAGGCCCTGTTATGCGTAGTCATTGGGGTGTTGAAGATCCAGCTCATGCCGAGGGCAGTGAAGAAGAAATTAAAGCAGCTTTTATGACGGCTTATAAAATACTTCGCCATCGTATCGAGCAATTTTTGGCACTACCACTCACTGAATTAAAAAATGATCCAGCTAGGCTTAAAGCCGAACTAGATCGTATTGGCACCCTGTTACCTTAAAAAATTATGAACATAGAAAACGGCTCTAAACCACATTTAGCTTTTCTCGATCGTTACCTAACGCTATGGATATTTATCGCCATGGCTGTGGGTGTCAGTGTCGGTTATGTTTTTCCTGTTGAAGTGAGTGACTTAAATACTAAAGTGTCTTTGGGCACGACCAATATCCCGATTGCTATCGGATTAGTTTTAATGATGTATCCGCCCTTAGCCAAAGTGCATTATGAGGAACTGGGTGCAGTGTTTCGTAATGGCAAGATATTAGGCGTGTCTTTAGTGCAGAACTGGCTAATCGGCCCAGTGTTAATGTTTGCCTTGGCGATCATCTTTCTGCGTGATTATCCTGAATACATGATTGGCCTAATTTTGATTGGTCTAGCTAGATGTATTGCTATGGTCATTGTTTGGAACGAATTAGCTCAGGGCGATAATGAATATGCCGCTGGCTTAGTAGCTTTTAATAGTGTGTTTCAGGTCTTATTTTATAGTGTCTATGCTTGGGTATTTATTACCGTTTTGCCTCCTCTACTAGGCTTGGAAGGTCACAGCGTGGCTATCAGCATCGTTGATATTGCTCAAAGCGTGTTCATCTATTTAGGTATTCCCTTTATGGCGGGTTTCCTGACGCGTTTCTTACTTGTTCGTGCCAAGGGCAAAGACTGGTATCAGCAGGTTTTCCTTCCTAAAATTAGTCCGTTAACACTGATCGCGTTGTTGTTTACCATTGTGGTGATGTTTTCTTTAAAAGGCCAATTGATCGTGCAATTGCCTATGGACGTAGTCCGTATCGCCATACCGATGTTGATTTATTTTGTGGTGATGTTTTTGCTTAGTTTCGCCATGGGCAAAGCAGTGGGCGCCGATTATGGCAAGAGCACTACACTAGCCTTTACTGCCGCCAGTAATAATTTTGAATTAGCTATTGCCGTAGCTATAGCTGTGTTTGGTATCGACAGTGGTGCTGCGTTTGCGGCAGTGATAGGGCCCTTGATAGAAGTGCCAGTGATGATAGCCTTGGTTAATGTAGCATTTTTGTTTCGTAAGCATTTCTTCGCGGTTACTGATTGATTTTTGCCGCCTTATCTAGTGCTTGCAATATGATGTGTCGCGCCGCGCTTGACTGCTGATAGTAGGATAGAATTGTTGCTCCGTCCTTCATGGGAGGTATTATGTAGAGCAATACTTTGCTGCTGGCGGCACTCGGCATAACGACAATTTACAGGCATTAAAGCAAATCATCATACAGCAGGTCTTACTTGTCAGTGCATTAGCTTCTAAAGATATAGCGTGTTCTGAGTTTATTACCCCAACCAAGTGCTTTGTTTACTATTTAGCCCGATTTGTACGTAAATAAAAACGGCTTGTCGGTATATTTCAAGCATTCCTGCAGTTGATGCGTCAGGAAAACGCACATTATGAATAGTCATAATCCTTAATTTGACGCGTATGGGTTGCAAATCTTGCCCCGCGTTGAGGCACCAACATAAATCATAACAATTTAACTAGTGCAGCTACCAATCCAGTTTGAGCAATCAACATGCCTGCAATCCATTTAACCATATCATATTTAACTTCATTAATTTTTGCTTCAAGGCGAAGTACAAGCTCTTTCATATCATACTTTGTAGCAAGTTCAGCATCACTTTGTGCCTCTTTAAACGCTTCAGCTTGATTTTCAGGTACACCAGCATCTTTCAGTGTGCGAACAAATTTTAAAGTATCAAAAGTTATAGTAGCCATAGAAAATCTCCTTCAGTTAATTTTAGAAAAATTAGACGCTTGCAAACAGATTGTCAATCACTTAGCCAGTAGCCTCTATGCAGCAAGGCGTAATCGTGGCTACTGGCTTATGCTCGAAAAGTCTTATTCCGGCATACTAGGCTGAGTAACATGAGTTAATAATTCCCTTTAATATTTACAGAGTATATTATGTAACTCAATGTAAATTAAGGAAATCAAATAATGATTGCGTCAAATCGATTGGTCACTCATAAAATGGTCGCACGTAGTATTTTAATTACTGTTCTTTTATGTGGGTGTAGCTATCATGGCCAACTAAAACAAACGGGTTTCTCCAACAATCAAAACATCTTTAATAAAAGTAGCACGAAAGTTACTCTTTTAAATCAAAACGCTAACATTCAAGATATTCATTTTACTGTAGGGTCAACAACATATGATTACGATATTAAGGAATCGTATATTAATGAAGTTAGCGATCTTCTAAGGTCTGTATATAATCAAGTTGAAATAAGTTCCGATGTAAGTGCAAAAAGCCCGCTTATAGCAATTCCTTACTTCGAGGCGGAAACCAAAAATATTTTTGATAGAGCTGAGACTGTTTTTTTTAGAATAGATATGATTGATGGAGTTAGTAGGCAACTTATTAAGAGTTATCGAATAAAACAATATATCAACTATCAACAACCGCCATCTGATGTTCAATCCCTTGGATTATTAACACTGTTTAGTGTGGGTATCTTAGCTCCCATTACAATACCAATAGTTATCGATAAAATGGGTGCACATGGTGAGGACTTACTGAAAAAAACATTCCATGAGGCACTTTCAAGCATACAAACTGAGATGCTGTTAGATGAAAAAAATACTACTGAAAAAATAGGTTCAGTAGGCCAAGAAAATAATGCCTCTGATAGCTCCGGCAGCGGTTTTGTTGTCGCTCCTAATATGATAGTTACTAATTTTCATGTAATTGATAACTGCTCAAAAATACTCATTAAGCAGCGTTCGTTAGAAGTTAAGGCGACGGTACGAGCAACAAGTCAGAGAGACGACTTAGCACTATTGTCCGTTCCTAGCGGCCTAGAAATTTCAGCGCCTATTCGTCAAAATGCCGAACTTGGAGAGGACATCATGCTCGCTGGTTACCCTTTGTCAGGCTTATTATCATCAGATTTAATTGTAACTAGCGGCCAAGTAAACTCTCTAGCAGGCTTAGGAAATGACCCCAATCTACTTCAAATTTCTGCACCTTTGCAGCCAGGCAATAGTGGCGGACCTATCATAGATAGAAGTGGAGGTATTGTTGGCGCAGTTGTTTCAAAGCTTAATGTTGCACGTGTAGCAAAATTCACAGGAGATTTGGCTCAAAATGTGAATTTCGCTATTAAGCCTGAAATTATTCGACTATTTTTAGATGCCAACCAAGTTCATTATGTTGCAGCTCATTTAGGCGCTCGAATCGAAGGTACTGAAATAGCACAACGTGCTAGGTCATTTTCTACTCAGGTGCTTTGTACTCATTAAGCTCTGCGGGTCGAGCACATTTTTTAGTGCTTGACTTAACTACCCGCAAATTCAGAGCCATTGCTGTGCCCCATTTTTAACATGCTGTTATGAATATGATCAGAGTTGTCGAGTATGAACGCATTATGGCTGTTATGTTAAATATGAGACTAAATCTTTATTTGTTATACTAATAAAAAATTAAAATTCCCTAGGGTTTATTATGACAACGGTTACATTTGATACATTGAAATTTGTTGAACGATTAGAAAAAGCAGGAGTTAGTCGTGAGCAGGCATCGGCAATGGCCGAAGCCCAGAAAGATGCTTTTTCTGAAGCAATGGATTCACAAATAGCTACAAAAAGCGATTTATTGGAAATGGAGAATCGATTAATTAAATGGGGGCTTGGTTTAGCTCTTGGTCAGGTTGCTATTATAGCTGCATTGGTAAAAATGTTATAAACCTTAAGCTGGATTCTTGTTAGCAATCCACCATTTCTGAGCTTCGGTGTCGCATTGCACAGGCGATTTTATGTCGCGAAATTGCTCTACGAACAACGAGCTGGTTCTGGAATATTTGTTGATAGTATCAAACGCCTGTAGGGCGACTAAGCCTAACCCAACATAGCCGCTCTCACACAACGCAAGACACCATAACTGTATTGTCCATCGAATGCTTCAAAAGCCGGTTTAAGTGAGTTTCGTTGTTCTTCAGGCAAACTGAGCAGCACGTCTTCAATCTGTTTAATCTCCTTTTTTGGCAAGTCGACAACGTCTTCTAATTTTAACAGGCCTTGTTCTAGTGCTTGTGAGAGATGGTTATAAATCGTTTCTTCTTTTAGCGCTCTTTTTTGAGCGACTTGGGTTACGTTGTAACCTAGTCTGAACAAGTTGACTGATTCCGTTACCGTATCGGCTATCGCATGATTATGGCTAGAAAAGTTGCTGATAACGGCTAGAAATTGCTCGCCATAAAGTTCTAATTTGCGTACACCGACACCAGATATTAAGGCTAATTGTTGGCGGTTGGCAGGTTTAGCTTCAAGCATGGCCATCAGCGTTGCATCATGAAAAATTAGATAAGGCGGTATATCTTGTTCGTCAGCAATTTCACGGCGCTTGGCGCGCAGAGCATCCCAAAGTTCGGTATTGCTGGTGGCGTGTGTAGTTCGGTTTGAAGTTTTCTTACCTAATTTACTTTTCTCTGGCTTGATATCTTTACGCAATATTAGTTGTTGTTCGCCACGCAATATTGGGCGGCAGCTATCGGTCAATTGTAAGATACCAAAATGTTCAAAATTGACCGCTACTAATCCGCGAGCGACTAGCTGCCTAAATACCGATGACCATTGCTGCTCATCGAGATCTTTGCCGATACCAAAGGTAGATTGTTTGTCATGGGCCGCATTTATAATTCGTTCGGTTGCTTTGCCTCGTAAAACTTCAATTAGATAGCCTACGCCAAAGCGTTGGCCGGTTCGGTAGATACACGATAGTGCTTGTTGAGCCACCAAAGTGCCATCCCAAGTCTCAACGGTTTCTAAACAGGTGTCGCAATTATTACAAGGCTGCTCAAGATGATCACCGAAATACTCTAATAAAGCTTGTCGCCGGCAATGGACTTGTTCGCAGAGTGCCAGCATAGCGTCAAGTTTATGCAGTTCTAATCGTTTATGAGCGGCATCAGCATTAGAATCCGCCAGCATACGTCGCAAGGTGATGACATCTTGTAAACCATAAGCCATCCAAGCATTCGCGGCTAAGCCATCCCTGCCGGCTCTACCGGTTTCCTGATAATAAGCCTCAACACTTTTAGGTAAATCCAAATGCGCCACAAAGCGTACGTTGGGTTTGTCGATACCCATGCCAAAGGCAATAGTCGCGACGATGACTAAGCTGTCTTCCATTAGAAAGCGATGTTGATGCAAAGCTCGTATATCACTGGGCATGCCTGCGTGATAGGCTAAAGCTTTAATGCCTTTGGATCTTAGC
Organism: Methylococcales bacterium; assembly: GCA_003584895.1. GTDB lineage: Bacteria > Pseudomonadota > Gammaproteobacteria > Methylococcales > Methylomonadaceae > Methylobacter_C. The sequence continues at coordinate 19,996 of QVQF01000077.1, read as the reverse complement.
CATTCCGCCGTTTCATCGACTTTTTTACGTGATAAGCAATAAACGATACCCGCATCGCCGCTATGTTCGGCTTGAATAAACGCGATTAACTGCTGTCTAGCATTTTGTTTCTGAACGATGCGGTAACGTATATTGGGACGGTCAAAGCCACTAAGATAAAGTGGCGCTTGTTCCAGTTGCAGACGCAAGATAATTTCTTGGCGAGTTTTTTCGTCAGCAGTGGCCGTTAAGGCAATTCGTGGAATGCTAGGATATTGTTCATGCAGCATCGACAGCTGTAAATAATCGCTCCTAAAATCATGACCCCATTGCGAGACACAATGCGCCTCATCAATGGCAAACAAGGCAATCTGTATCCGTGAGAATAAGATGGCGGTGCGTGATGCTGTTAATCTTTCGGGGGCAATGTACAGTAAATCAAGTTCATTATTAAGCAGTTGTTGTTCAATTTTTCTTGTGGCTTCTGATGACAGGGTAGAATTTAAAAAAGCCGCTTTAACACCCAGTTGTAGCAAGGCACTGACCTGATCTTGCATTAAAGCAATCAGCGGCGATATAACAATGCCTACGCCGGGAAGGATGATGGAGGGAATTTGGTAGCATAATGATTTACCACCGCCGGTAGGCATTAATACTAGGGCATCTTGGCCAGTTAAGAGCTGTTGAATAATTTCTTGTTGTTGGCCACGAAAACTATCATAACCAAAAACAGCCTTAAGTATTTCTAGGGGCTTCTTGTCCACTACCACTGCCTCGCTACGATAATATTTCTTCAAAGAGTTAAACCCTCTATAATACGGCGATTATACAGGACAGCAGGGAACACTAGCCCATTCTATGACTCAATTTAACAATCAGCTTACGCCTCGCCTAGCACAAATTCTAGCTAATGATCAGCAGACCTTGCTTTGCGGCGGCCTTAAAGGCATAGAAAAAGAAAGTCTTCGTATTGCTAATGATGGGTTAATTTCCCAAGCACCTCATCCTCTAGCTTTAGGTTCTGCGCTAACGCATCCGACCATAACGACCGATTATTCAGAAGCATTGATTGAGCTGATTACGCCTCCGTTTGCGGATATTCAAGACACCTTGACGACCTTACATCAGGTGCATCAATATGTTTATGAGCATTTAGATCATGAAATGTTGCTGAATGCCAGTATGCCCTGTGGTATCGATGGTGATGAAAGCATACCCATCGCTGAATATGGTTCATCTAATATAGGGCGTATGAAGCATGTTTATCGGCACGGTTTATGGCATCGTTATGGTAGAACGATGCAGGCCATTGCGGGTATTCATTTTAATTATTCTGTACCTGAGTCGTTGTTACTTGAGTTACATCGACAAGAGCGCAGTCAGCTTAGTGTGGAAGCGTTTACCTCAGAAGCTTACTTTGGTTTAATCAGAAACTTTCAGCGTTTAGGCTGGTTAATCCTATATTTATTTGGCGCGTCTCCAGCTATTTGTAAAAACTTCTTTAAAAGTCGTCCAGAATTAATGCGGCAATTTGAAGAATTCGATAACGGTACGCTTTATCATCCTTATGCAACCTCATTACGTATGAGTGATATAGGTTATAAAAGTAAAAACCAAGCTGATCTAAAAATTGATTACAACTCCTTGTCGGGTTATGTGAAAAGCTTAGGTGATGCTATCGCTACGCCCTATCCAGATTATGAAAAGATTGGTATCGCGGTAGCGGGTGAATATCGCCAGCTTAATAGTAATGTTCTGCAAATTGAAAATGAGTTTTATAGCACGATTCGTCCTAAGCAAATCATTAATTCCGGTGAAAAACCAACCTTAGCCTTGAGCCGTCGAGGCGTGCGTTACATTGAGATGCGTTCTTTAGATTTGGATTTATTCAATCCGATTGGTATAGACATAGGCAAAGCTCGTTTTATAGAGGCACTCTTATTGACTTGTTTGCTAAAAGACAGCCCCAGTAATTCAGATCAAGATCATCAGATTAATAATGCTAATCAGTTAGCGGTTGCTAATGAGGGTAGAAAGCCGGGGCTGCAACTGCAACGAGCTGATCAGACTATAGGCTTGCAGGATTGGGCGATGGAAATTTTAGAGTCGATGCGCCCCGTTTGTAATATTCTCGATAACGAGGCTGTTCATAAACCATATAGTGCAGCTTTAGAGCAGCAGATTACCTTAGTCAACAATCCACAACTCACGGCTTCAGCAAGAATATTAGAAGGCATGACGCAAACTGGACAGCCTTTTAGTCGCTTTGCTTTAAGTAAATCTAAGGAGCATGAGCAGTATTTTAAGCATAACCAGTTAGATAAAATCTTATCTGATCAGTTTGACGAAATAGCTAAAGCTTCATTGATTAAGCAGCATGATATAGAAAGTAAACCACAGATTCCTTTTGATGATTTCTTGGCTCAATATTTTGCACAGCACTAAAATATAAGGTGATTTACCTACCCTTATTGACTCCATACAACTTTTAAAAACAAACAAGCCCATGACCTCGTTCAACATACAGTCTTTGCAAAGTGAATTAGCCGATAAAAATCCTCGCACCATTTTAAAGAAAGCCTTAGAGCAATTCGATAATATCGCTATTTCTTTTAGCGGTGCAGAAGATGTAGTGCTGATTGATATGGCTTTAAAAATCAGCAAAAACGTATCTGTGTTTTCTTTAGATACCGGACGCTTGCATCCAGAAACTTATCGCTATATAGAAAAAGTTCGCAAGCATTACCAAATAGACATTGAATTATTAACGCCCGATAGAGACGTGCTGGACGGTTTTGTAAAAGATAAAGGCTTGTTTAGCTTTTATGAAGACGGTCATCAGCAATGTTGTGGTATTCGAAAAGTCGAACCTTTAAAGCGTAAGCTAGCCCAAGTTGATGCTTGGATTACCGGTCAGCGTAAAGATCAAAGTTTGGATACGCGACAAGATATTCCAGAAGTACAAATAGACAGCGCCTTTTCTGGTGCGGATCGAACACTCGTTAAATTTAATCCGCTATTAAATTGGAGCTCAGCTCAAGTCTGGGATTATATTGAAGCCCATCAAGTGCCTTATAACGAGCTACATGAAAAAGGCTATATAAGCATAGGCTGTGAACCTTGTACTCGGGCGGTGTTACCCAATCAGCATGAAAGAGTTGGGCGATGGTGGTGGGAGTCAGGTTCTAAAAAAGAATGCGGTTTACACTCGGCTAATTTAAAAGATTAACGAACTATGATTCAAGAAACCTTAGTGACCACGCAGAACAGCTTGGGCGTGACGCATATTGCACCTATGGGCGTGCATATAGAGGGTGATAATTTCATTATCTTGCCATTTAAACCTTCAACGACTCTTGATAATTTACTTGAAACTAAAGTTGCGGTACTTAATTACAGTGATGATGTGCGGGTTTTTGCTGGTTGTTTAACAGGGCGGCGTGAATGGCCATGCACTAAGGCAGAAAAAATCAACGGACAGGTGTTAGTGTGCGCTTTAGCTCATGCTGAACTTGAAGTCATCAGCATAGAAGACGATAGTCTTCGTCCTCGCATAGTTTGTAAGGCCATACATAGCGTCAATCATGCGCCCTTTAAGGGATTCAATCGTGCACAACATTCGGTCTTGGAAGCTGCTATCTTAATAAGTCGCTTGGCGTGGTTACCTATAGAAAAAATAGACGCCGAGATTGATTATTTACGACTAGCCTTAGAAAAAACAGCCGGCCCTAAAGAATGGGAAGCATGGGGGTGGTTGATGGCAAAAATAGCTGAACATAAAGCAGGTAGCCCAACATGACAGGCATGTTGGCTAGTGTAAATAGCGTAGAAGAAGCTTTATTAGTATTGAACGCTGAGGTTGATATTATTGATCTTAAGCAGCCTGCTTTAGGTGCGTTAGGCGCGTTAGAGCTGGTAGATATTAAACAGATAGTTGCTGCTATTGCTGGGCGTACGCCAGTTAGCGCAACCATAGGCGATTTGCCTATGCAGCCTGAAGTGATTTTTAATGCCGTTCAGTTGATGGCCGCAACGGGGGTGAATTATATAAAAATTGGCTTTTTTCCCGGTGACGATTGGACAGGCACGCTTAAAAAACTAAGTGGAGTAGTATCACAAAAGCAGGCGCTCATCGCCGTGTTATTTGCCGATACTCAGCCAGATTTAACTATTATGTTAACGTTAAAAGCTTCTGGCTTTGTCGGTGTGATGCTAGATACCATGGACAAACAAGATGGTTCATTAACTCAGGTGATGACGGCAGAGCAGATTGCAACCTTCGTGTCTCAAGCTAAAGCACTTAAGTTGCTCTGTGGTTTGGCAGGTTCGTTGAGGTTAACGGACATTCCTGAATTGATAGCTTATCATCCAGACTATCTGGGTTTTAGAGGCGCATTATGTCAGCAACATAATAGAATAGGGCAGTTAAATCAGGTAGCTGTAAAGGCTATTAAACAAGCTATGCAGGCTGCGAGCCAAGAGTTAGCTATAGAGTCTATAAAATAGACGATTTAACTCTGCTCAATAGACCGTATGGCGTATAATTTTCGCAATTGCAACTTTTAAAAGATTCAGATCATGTCAATTAGCCTTAGAAAAATAACTCATCAAGTTTTAGTCGGCGATGTTAAGGTCGGCGGCGGCGCTCCTATCGTTGTACAGTCTATGACTAATACAGATACTGTTAATGTATCTGCGACCGTTAATCAAATTATTGAACTCGCCAATGCTGGCTCTGAAATGGTTCGAATTACGGTCAATTCAGAAGAAGCGGCTAAAGCGGTTGCAGAAATTCGTAATAAATTAAACCAGCAAGGTTGTACAGTACCGATAGTTGGTGACTTTCATTTTAATGGTCATAAATTATTAGAAAAATACCCTGATTGTGCGGCGGCTTTAGATAAATATCGTATTAATCCAGGTAATGTCGGTCGTGGCAAAAGTCGTGATCCTCAATTTCAGCAAATGATAGAGTTTGCTTGTCAATATGATAAGCCAGTACGTATTGGTGTTAATGGCGGCAGTTTAGATCAAGCAGTCTTAACAAGACTTTTAGATGACAATCGCTTGTTACAACATCCAGAGTCTTTACCTGCTATAACTCGCAAAGCTATCGTCTTGTCGGCATTGGAAAGTGCAGCTAAAGCTGAAGAAATTGGTTTAGCAAAGAATAAAATTATACTTTCATGCAAGATCAGTAACGTACAAGAGCTGATTAATATTTATCAAGACTTATCCAGTCGCTGTGATTACGCATTACATCTTGGTTTGACTGAAGCTGGCATAGGTTCTAAAGGTATTGTTTCATCTGCTGCGGCACTATCAGTGCTCATGCAGCAAGGCATAGGCGACACTATTCGTATTTCTTTAACACCCGAGCCTGGTGCGTCTAGAACTCAAGAAGTCATTGTTGGTCAAGAGATATTACAAACTATGGGCTTTCGTTCATTTACGCCTATGGTTATTTCTTGTCCGGGTTGTGGTCGTACCACTAGTGATTATTTTCAAAAACTAGCTATGGATATTCAAACCTATTTGCGTGATCAAATGCCTATTTGGCGTACGCAATATCCAGGTGTTGAAACCATGGAAGTTGCTGTAATGGGATGTGTGGTCAATGGTCCTGGTGAAAGTAAAAGCGCTAATATCGGCATCAGTTTGCCGGGTACCGGTGAAACTCCAGTAGCCCCTGTATATGAAGATGGTGAAAAAACCGTAACCCTTAAGGGCGACAGAATTGCTGAAGAATTTCAGGAAATAGTACAGCGTTATATTGAATCGCATTACTCCGCTTAATCTTAAGTTATAAGCGGCCTAGTATATGTGTGGGCCGCTTCTAGCGAGATCAAAAATCAAAAGTTTTGTGACTAACAAAGTCACTGCAAGATAATAATGTAAGGAGTACCTATGCTTAATAAAGTGACATTGATCGGGAATTTAGGTGCAGATCCTGAAGTGAAATATATGCCAACGGGCGATGCGGTTGCTAATATAACCTTGGCAACCTCCATGCGCTGGAAAGACAGGCAAACGGGTGAAAGAAAAGAGTCTACTGAATGGCATAGAGTGGTATTTTTTAGACGTTTAGCAGAAATTGCTGGTGAATATTTAAAAAAAGGCAGTCAAGTTTATGTGGAAGGACATTTGCGTACCCGCAAGTGGCAGGATCAAGCAGGGCTAGATCGTTATACCACCGAAATAGTAGCAGATGAACTGCATATGTTAGGTTCTCGCAGTGGTGGTACTGCAAGCATGGGCGGCGATCAAACACCTTCTAGTTATTCTGCATCGGTTGCATCTAAACCGGATTATCCAACTCAACCATCCAAGTCGACTAGTAATGCTAGCAATATGCCGCCAGCGCCACCGACTTATGATGATTTTGATGACGATATACCTTTTTAGACAGTATCCTAAATAGACTGATTTAAATAATGAATAATGGGATGACATGTTAAAACGATTTTTGTTAATAGGCACTCTGTCTTTTTTTATGGGTGGATGTGCTTCTACACAGCCGCCAGCGCCTGTTTATGGCAGTGGCGCGACGGTTTATAGTAAACCGCCATCAAAAGTAGCCAAGTCTAAATCTAAGGCAAAGCCTAAAGTCGTTAAGCAGATAGAGCAGCCCGTTGTAAAACAAGAAATGCCTGAGGTGCTAACGACTAAACCACTTGCTGAGCCAGAACAGGTCTCAACTCAGGTGGATATGCCGATAGAGCCTTTAACGCCAATACAGCAAGAACAGGTCGCTGCATCTTCAAAGCAAGAATCGACCTTGCCTGAGCAAGTCGTTAATGTGCCACCAGACAATCGGGCAGGACATTCGGTAGAAGATATGGCTATGCAGACATTAAAACAAGAGCCTATAAAGGCTCCATCAGATTCACTTATGCAGCAAACTAGATTTTCACCCTTGGATTCTTTTGCAGCATTGTCACCTGCGGTTAATGCTTTAGCGTCTGCTGCTGATCAGAGTAGTAAATCGGGTGATATTGAGGCGGCTACGACTACGATTGAACGTGCCATTAGAATAGAGCCACGTAATGCGACCTTGTATTATAAGTTGGCGGTATTTAGGTTAAAACAGTCTAAACCAAAGCTAGCGGAAGATTTAGCTAAAAAGGCCTTACTACTGGCAACGAATGATGCGGCTCTTAAAAAACACAGTTGGTTATTAGTGGCTAGAGCAAGGGAGTTGCTGGGTGACATGAATGGTAGCAGAGAAGCTCAGACTCAAGCGGATAAGTTTTAGGGGTTGGTTAAGCTGCACTTTTCGCATTCCAATATTGAGCTTAGCTAGAATGTAGGTTGGGTTGGTGCTGTTCCAACCCAACATTCAGTGCTACGTTAGATTTTTTTAAAAATGGGCAGCAGTTAAGCTTTTAAGTATCACTACCCTTCGCCCATCCGCTCAAACAAGTGATAACCTACTTCCCCCGCCACTTTACTTTTTAATAACCGCCAGTTTTCAGGCATACCGGTTAAAGTTAGCGTACTTTCTGTTTCTACATAGATTTTTGCATGCTTGCTTAGCCAGCTTTTTGCTTCCAGTAATAAACAGGTCTGTATGACTAGATCCATTGCGAAAGGTGGATCAATAAACACCACATCAAACTCTTGAGCGTCACCTCCTAGATACTGAAGTACATTGGCTTGTACCATTTTTATCTGGCTAGCGTTTAAGGTGGCAGCATTGTCTTTCAACGCTTTGCAGGCCAAACTATTGTTTTCTACTTGAACGACAAACTTAGCTTCCCTAGAGGCTGCTTCAAAACCTAAAGCACCGCTACCCGCATATAAATCCAGACAACGGCTGCCGATGATGTCGTTGCGTAGCCAATTAAAGACGGTTTCGCGAACTCTGGCTGGCGTTGGTCTTAAGCCCGGTGTATCGATAAAGCTGATGCAGCGACTACGCCAGTCGCCACCAATGATTCTAAGTTTATTGGACATCTACTCTGATTTACCTACGGTAATGGTTTGTAATAAAGCTAGATTGACGTGGCGTTTAAGTGCATCGGTGATGGATGCAACGGTTACGGCGCCTACTTTTGCTTGGAAGGTATCTAGGTAATCTAAGGGCATATCATAAAAGCCGATCATAGCAACATAGCTGGCCAGTTTCTTGTTGGTATCAAAACGCATGGCAAAGCCGCCGGTAATATTCTTTTTAGCGGCAACCAGTTCGTCTTCGCTAGGGCCTTGCGCAATATAATCCGCCAAGGTTTTATTCAGCACTTGCAACGCTTCGGTGGTTTGATCATTACGCGTTTGTAAGCTGATTAGAAACGGCCCCGGTTTTTTCATGGGCACAAAAGCACTGGATACGCCATAAACCAAGCCGCGTTTTTCTCGGATGTCATTAAACAGTTTAGAAACCAAACCACTGCCGCCCAAAATATGATTGCCGACATAAAGATCAAAATAATCAGGATCTTTACGGTAAGTACCAGGCAAGCCAACTAATACATGGGTTTGTGTTGAGGGAAACTGCGTATGCTGTAAGCTCGCAGTCACTGGCATAGTCACTTCAGGTAGCGGTTCTGGTTTTTTTCCTAGCGGTAAGCCAGAAAGCAACTTCTCTGCGGCAAGCTCTGCTTGTTCTTTAGATAAGTCACCGACAATCACGACCATGGCATTAGCGGCTACATAATATTCCTGATAAAAATGACGTAGATCAGTGCTTTTAAGCGCAGTCACTGTTTTTAGGAGACCTGAGTCAGGATGAGCATAAGGATGCGTGCCATACAGAGTACTGTAAAAAGCGATGCTAGCTAATGCGCCTGGCGATTCTTCTTGTTGCTTTAAGCCGGCCAAGGTGAGATTTTTTTCGCGTTTAAAATCAGCTTCTTTAAAAGCGGGTTTAGCCAAGATGACTTGCATCGTGTCCAAGGCTTTATCGAAGAGGGGTTTGTCGGTCAAAGTACGTAAAGATACCGTGGCCATATCAATTGAGCTGCCAGCGCTAAATTTTGCACCCACACTTTCAAAGCGTTGGGCAATCTCATCGGCATTCCATGAGCCTGCACCCGTGTCTAAAAGCCCAGCAGTAAGTGAAGCTAAACCGAATTTTTCCTTATCACGCGCACTCCCAGCATCAAATACCAACTGTATATCGACCATAGGTAGGCCTTCAGTGTGTACATAATAAACGGGGCTGCCTTGCGTAGATTGCCAGTGTTCAATTTTTGCGGCACAGATCGCGGATTGACTCGTTACCAGCAACGCAAAAGCTAATAGATAGGCTATGTTAGTATCTAAACCTACTGATTTTAATAGACGAATACGCATTAGTGAGCTTCCTTTTTTGCAGTGCTGGTAGTAATGATTTGTGGTTCTAGGTAAGCAATACTTAAATGATCTTCAATGAGATATTTTTGGGCTACTTTTTGCACTTGCTCTGCCGTCACTTTATTGATCTTAGGCACATATTCATCCATTTTTTGCCAACCTAAGCCCACGGTTTCTAGTGTACCTATTTGCATGGCCTGATAAAAATTAGAATCGCGCTGGTAAATGTCGCTGGCTAACACTTGGGCTTTAATGCGTTGTAATTCATCAGGGCTGATTAAGCTTTGTTGTAGTTTTTTAACTTCAGCTTTTAAGGCGGTCTCTAAATCAACTACGCTTTTACCTTCGGCAGGCGTCGCTTCTAGCTCAAATAAACCCGATAGTCGGGTACCCATTTCATAGCCTGCACCGGCAGAAACCGCTATTTGCTTGCCTCGCACTAAGCTAGACGATAAACGTGCGCTGTTGCCACCATCTAAGACGCCGGCCAGTACTTCCAAGGCATAGGCTTCATCATCATTCGCTGCGGTTTTTAATACCGGAACTTTATAGCCCATGACCACCGATGGCAATTTTGCTGGTACTTTTACAGTTATCTTACGTACGCCCAACTGTTCGATTTCAATCTGTGGTTTTAAGGCTTTAATATCACTGGTTTTCAGTTCGCCAAAATAATGCTCAGCCAGCTCAAAAACCGCAGCAGGTTGTACATCACCGACGACCACTAGAGTGGCATTATTAGGCGCATACCAACGTTGATACCACGCTTGTAAATCTTCCACTGTGTAATTAGCAATATCAGACGGCCAACCGATGATAGGATGCTTGTAACCACTATTTGAATAAGCCACCGACATAAACTGCTCTTGCATTTTAGCTTGTGGATTGTCATCAGTACGCATTCTGCGTTCTTCGGTAACCACTTGCAGTTCTTTTTTTAACTCTTCAGGCAGTAAGTGTAGGTTGCGCATTCTATCGGCTTCTAGTTCAAAACTAACGGCCAGTCTAGAAGCTTCCATCGTTTGAAAATATGCCGTGTAATCTTGTCCGGTAAAAGCATTTTCATCACCGCCGTTTTCAGCAATGATGCGTGAAAACTCTCCAGCGGCATGTTTGTCGGTGCCTTTAAACATCATGTGTTCCAACATGTGCGAGACACCGGTAATGCCGCCTGGCTCATAACTGGAGCCCACTTTATACCAGACTTGGGTCACGGCTATCGGTGACCTATGATCTTCTTTTACTAAAATTTTTAAGCCATTAGCCAAGGTGTGTTCAGCTATTTTTGTTTCGGCCTGGCAGGTGAGTGCGGGTAAACAGAGTAAAGCGGTACATAGTAAGCGATGATTCATAAAGCCTCTTTCATGATGGTAAGCGCGTTGGTCTATTTCAATAAGCCATAGTTCACGGTATTCTATACAATAAATTAAAAGTTGGAACTTATTAAACAATGCCTAGCAAATCCTCTGTGCTTTCATGGAAGAACTACCTCACACTCTGTAAACCCAATGTGGTTGCAGAAATGCTTTTTACCGCCGTGGTCGGTATGTTATTAGCGGTACCTGGCATGCCAGAAATCGAACCTTTTGCTTACGGTCTGATCGGTATCGGACTGGCAGCCTCGTCAGCCGCAGCGATTAATCATTTTATTGATAGAAAAGCCGATGCGCAAATGGCCCGCACCGAAAAGCGCCCTTTACCTATGGGTGACTTAAGCGCAACCAATGTTCTGAGCTTTGCCTTAGTATTAGGTGTGAGTGCGATGCTGATTTTGGTATTTTTGGTGAACACCTTAACTGCGATACTCACCTTCTTATCCTTATTCGGTTACGCTATCATTTATACGCTTTATCTTAAAAGAGCTACGCCACAGAATATAGTCATTGGCGGCTTATTTGGTGCCACGCCGCCTTTATTAGGCTGGTGTGCCATGACCGGAGACGTCAGCGCTTATGGCTTATTATTAGCTTTGATAGTCTTCGTGTGGACACCGCCCCATTTCTGGGCTTTGGCTATTGCCAGACGTGAAGAATATGCCAAAGTAAATATTCCCATGTTGCCAGTGACTCATGGCGTGGAATTTACTCGTTTACAAATATTGCTCTATACCATCTTATTGCTGTTAGTGACGCTATTGCCTTATTTAACCGGCATGAGCGGCTTAATTTATGGGGCATCAGCTTTATTGCTAGATTTTGGTTTTATTTATTACGCCATACTCATGATGCGTAATAAAGATAATAAAACCGCGATGAAAACCTTTGTTTATTCGATAATCTATATCACAGCGCTGTTTGCGGCCTTGTTAATTGATCATTACATCAGATTTACCTTATGACTTTTACGCATCATGAGCAAACAGGGCAAACTGAGCATGCTTTCGCAGAGTTTATCCGCATCTTAGGCAAAGGTAAGAAAGGTTCCAGACCACTGACGCAAGATGAAGCCTATCGTGCCATGAGCATGATCTTAGCGGGCAAGGTACTGCCCGTGCAATTAGGTGCTTTTTTAATGCTGATGCGCATTAAAGAAGAAACGCCAGAAGAACTGGCAGGCTTTGTGTTAGCAGGCCGAGCCGCCTGTAATCTTTTTGCTGACAAGGCGCTAGTCGATTTAGATTGGTCATCGTATGCCGGAAAGCGTCGACATTTGCCTTGGTTTTTATTGTCGGCGCTGTTATTAGCAGACAATGGCATCAAGGTCTTTATGCATGGTGCCACAGGCCCTAGTGCCGATCGAGTGTATACCCAAGATGTATTGAAATACTTAGGTCTGCACTATTCAACTTCGATAGGACAAACTAAACTGCAGTTGCAGCATCAGCATTTTAGTTATTTATCCTTAGAGCACTTTTGCCCGATCTTGCATGACATTATAGAACTGCGGCCGCTATTAGGTTTACGTTCGCCTGTGCATACCTTGGTGCGCTTATTAAACCCCTTTAATGCCGACTACAGCATTCAAGGCATCTTTCATCCCGGTTATAGACCTGTACATCAGCAAGCCGCCGCTTTATTACAACAGCCCCATGCTGCTGTATTAAAAGGTGAGGGCGGTGAAACTGAACGTAATCCTGATATGGACTGTTTAGTACAAAGCGTACACCACGGTGAACTATTAGACGAAAACTGGCCGGCTTTATTTGCCCGTCGCCATGTCAAAGACGAAGAACTAAATCCTAAGCAACTCGCGCACATCTGGCAAGGCTTAGTTGCAGACGAGTTTGCCGAAAGTTCTATCATCGGCACAGCAGCGGTAGCGCTTAAGCTCTTAGGTAAAGCTGAGAGTCAGCAACAAGCACATGAATTGGCCTTGGCTTATTGGCAGGGCAGAGATAAAAGTAATTATGCCGATGGTATTTCTAAAAATAGCCTATAGAAAACTCTAGTCTAGTCTGAATAAGGCCCGTGCGATAGCGCATATGCTTAAGTGACGCAAAAAAAATAGTTGGCAATCGCCATATAGCTGTGGCTTAGAACATTTTTAAGTAAACTAAGCTGTCTTTGGATAGGCCGTGAAATAAGCGGGTAGGCGATGGATTTTGCCGATAGCTAAATTAAAGTGCAGCTAGCTTACGCAAATCGCGAAAACGTTGTGGTTTTGGTGAGTACCTTAAGCAAAACGAAAATTAGATCTAAAAGAGGCGAATTGCACGAGAAAGCTGCGTTTCGCGTAAATAATCCACTAAATTCAAAAGTAACTCGCAACTTTTTTATGCTATAGGCGAATTCGATAGGGAATATGCTTATTGAGCAGCCTATCTGAATATTCCATAAATAATCCGTGTATCACGTACGCTATCATTTTATTCGTTAAGCGATATGCAGATACCGTAGGGTATCCGTATTTTACGTGGCTTATTGGTATGTTGCGTAGCGTATCGGTATATCGCGTAACGTATTTTTATAGAAGGTCAAAGATTCTATCAAACAAAATGAGCTGTGCTGGTTGTAAAAAACCGATAACCAAGGCTATAGGATGTGCCGGATAAAGTGAAACGCATCGATTATGATGATGCACCTCCTTCGTCGGCACAGACTATGTCCCTATAAGACTAGACTAAATTTAGGCTTAATACACTTTCGTGTAACTGTTCCTAGCTTCTTTGAGTTCGATGGCTATTTCGCGTTGTAGACGGAAATCACGGCGAGTGTGGGCAATGTTGTAAGGTATGTTGGGATTTTTCTCGTACTTAACGGCAGTGCGGATCAGCCCTATCCATTGACGATCATTATCTTCCATTTCTTTAAAACGATTTCGAATGCGTTCTAACTCTTGATTACAATAGGTCACAAAACCTGCGGCATAAAAGACACTGTTCTTTAGGTAGTCATTTAAGGCGGCTAAGTCACTATTGATTTCAGCAACCACTTGCTCAAAATTACTAGGTTCTGGTTGTTTTTCTAGTTCTTCTGTCTGTTTTTTAAGGGAGTTAACCGCTTCATTAGCAAGGGGAAGGTTAGATTCTGAATTCATCGCCGCTTTAATGGCAGTTTTAACGGTTCTGCCTACTACGGGAGTCGTGGCTGTTGTTTTGTTGGCCCATAAGCCGTAACGTAAATAATGCGTGACATCTTGCTTGCTCATGTCTTCGCCTTGATAAAATGCTTCTAGGGTTTTAATTTCCGCTGATCTTTCATTTAATAAGCGTTCACGTGCTTGTAAAGGTTTGGCGATAAAGGCTTCTACAGCGACTCGACCAAAACGTAAAAACAACACTTGAAAGCCATGACGTATGCGCGCTTGCTCTATGCTTTCATCGGCATTGAGTAGCGTTTTGCGTACGTCATGAGTTTCCCACAATAAGGATTGTGTTTTATGGGCAATTTGATCGATTAATACTTGTAATGATTGTGCTAATTGATCGGTGAGTTCGGTTTCAAACTTTTGTTGGATTTCTCTAAACAATTCCTCGCGAATTTTATAATTGCCTTCGCGTGGATCGGGCATAGAAATAGTACGGCCTGCCGTATAAATACGCTTTAGCTCATCCATTTGTCCTGTGGTCAGGTTCGAGAGTAGTCCGTCGATTTTTTCGTCATAAGCGGCGTGTAAGGTTGCTAGTTCTTGATGTTCTGCACCTATGGCGTCAGCTTCTTTACGACCTTGAATGCTCTCTGCATACCAGACATCAAAATCTTTTTTGATGCGTTGCCATTCACGGCCCCACCATTGATTAAATTCTTTGCCTAGTAGATCATCTTCTTCCGCTTCACCTTCGGTGATATCTTCATAAAGGGGTTCTAATTTGCCTAAAATTTCAGCGGCATAGTAGCGGATATTATTAACCAAGGCGTCACAACGTTTTTGTAGTACTTCAGAGCGTTCGTGATCAATGTAATAATTAACGGTATCTTTTAAGATGATGACGCCATCGGTGATGCCTAGTTTTTTTAGCTTATTTTTGTCGTCGGCAGCTTTGGAGCGTCGCAGCGTATCTTCAGAGGGTATACCTGATTCTACTAGGTGAGATCGTGCGCAAACGGGGATCATGCGGCGCTCGGGTACGCTAGGCCAGTAGTTTCTATGTTTAATTAAGGTTTCTTTGAAATCAATGGCATCATCTAAGGCATCAGCTTGGGTGAGTACCACAAAAATTTTGTCGGACACTTTGATGTTGGGGTCTTCTGTGTCAGCAATCAGTAGTATTTCTTTTTCTGGCCCAGTAATAGAAGGCTGTTTCATTTCTTTGGCATAAATAATGGCGTCGCAACCTTTGAGTCTGTCTATGGCCTGTTCTGAATGCATTTGTATGCCGGAATTAAAGCCGGGTACATCATGAAAAATAATATCTCTGTCACTGCGTAAGCGTACGGTTTTAATCTGTATGCGTTTGATGGCGAGTGATTGGGCTCGGTTTTTAAAAATAGCCGATTGTAGTTGTTCGTTTATTTCACTAATGTCGATAAAGGTTTGCGTATACCCATTTTTTTGTTTGGTAAATTCATGGATGGCTTGCAGATGCTTTTCGGTATCGTCGAAATCTTCTTGTATTTCTTTTCTTTCTTTGTCACCTAGCGTGTTATCTAACGCTGCTTTTCTTTGTTGCTGTAGCTGGGTTATTTCTTCTTTACTGTAATATTGAATAAATAGCAGTTGATCTTGTTCGGTCTGGGCTGACCAAATTTCGGTGCTGGTAAAGGTACATCTTTCCCGTGCAGAAGGCAGAATTTCTTGGCCTAACCAGGCATTAAGTAAGGCGCTTTTTCCTGCTTTTTCAAGACCAATTACAGCGACTTCAAAACGATTAGCGTGCAAGCGTTCTAGTTGTCGATTTAATCGGGTATGTTCGGCATTGAGTTTTTGCACCAACTCTGGGGCAATATCTTCGTTGGTTTTGTTACATAAGGTGACTAATTTATCAGCCAGAACAGAGGTTATTTCCAAGCGTGCAAGTTGTTGTTGACACGTTTCTAGCCATGTAGCCATAGATATTCCAGAGTTGTTTTAGATGCTTTTTAAGTAGATTGTAGCTTAGTCTGCCATAGATTAAGCTACAAAGTGACTTTTGTTTGTTGATTAGTGACTTACGTCAACTTTGGCGCCTTTAGTTTGACCGATTTCAGTCAATGTTTGGTTAAACCAAGGGGTATTAAGATCAAAAGGTTTGCCGCCTTTGATGCGTGGAAATTCAATGGCGCGTAAAACACCACCGCGATCTTCATCATGACCAATTACGCCCGATTCGCGACGGAAGGCGCATTCGACCGCTAAATCAGCACAAGACTTGATTAAACGAATGTCTTCGACATTAGAGGCAGAGGCTCTAGCGAAGTAACCCGATTTTTGGATCAGGGTTTTTTCGGCACCTAGCATTTCGGCAAACTGTTCGCCGAACCATTTTCCTGGGTTTACAGCATCTAGTTTGACATGACCGAAAGCATCACGAGGCACTTCTTGTCCTTTGGCTTGCATCTCGGCAACGATAGACTCAACACCCGCACCTTCTGAAACGAAGATGTTAACGCAATCATATTGATCCATAACTGCACGTAAGCGAGTCGCTTCGGCAGCGATGTCGATAGTCATTTCAGGTATAAATATAGCGTGAACTTCAAAGGCGTTACGATCTAGACCTAGTTCGGGTAACCATTCTGCCTTATCGAGTAATTTACGATATTCCTGAGCAGTCGCCGCCGTTAACCAGCCACAACTACGTCCCATGACTTCATGGATAATAAGCATGCGCGGGTTAGCATTGTTTTCAGCCACCACGTTTGAAAAATACAGTGCGCCTTGTTCTGCTGCCGTCCAAGCACCGAGTGATTGTTTGATAGGAAAGACATCGTTATCAACGGTTTTAGGTAAGCCGATAACGGTAAGACCGTAGTTGTTATTAGCAAGAAATGCCGCTAAATCTGCAGCAGCTGTGTTCGTGTCATCGCCACCTATGGTGTGCAATATATCAACGCCATCTTTAACGAGTTGATCAGCAGCTACTTTTTGAGGATCTTGGCCTTCTTGAACTAGGCCACGTTTTAGGCAGTCTTTAACATTGGTCAGTTTAACGCGACTGTTGCCAATTAAAGAGCCGCCAAAGCGATGTAAGAGTCCTGCTTTTTCACGTATCGCTGGTGTAACCGTATAAAAGTCGCCCAATAGCAAACCTTTGTAACCACTGCGGTAGCAGATGATTTCAATGGAAGGGTCGATTTCAGTGTAACGTTCGATAAGGCTACCGATAGCTGAATTTAGGCAAGGAGCCAAGCCGCCTGCAGTAAGAATAGCGACTTTTTTAGGTTTGTTCATAAGTATCATAAGGTATGAGGTTGGACAAGTAATAGTAGAGAGCGACAAGGGCTCTCCATTAGATTTATCGTTTCACGCCAAAATAAAATAACACAGACGAATTACTGTGTATTAACTTAGACTTAGGGCTAAAACGTTGAGAAATTTTACCATATTAAGAAATAATAGCTGAAATTATTCATTATTAAGTAAAGGGTAAAAGAGGGTGGTGCTTATTTTTTAAAGTAATCGCTGATGACTGCGGATACAGATAGTTCGTTTTTAGCTAAGGGTTTGATAATGCTGAAAGCATCGAATAATATTTTTACAGCCTGGGGTAGCTTGGTAATACCTTGGCGTATTAAATCGTAAGCGCCAAATATCGCTAGAGTGAAGAATTGTTTGATTAAAGAATAATGATTTCTGTTTAATCCGGCCAGAATAGCAATAGATTCTAGTGCGTTGCGGCCACCACATTGTAAGTATTTAAATACAGCGGTTTTGAGGAGTTCGTTAGACATCACGCCATAAAGCGCATTGGCCAGTACATTAAGATTGGCGTTAGCATTTTGCCTGTCTCGATAATAAGCTTCTATCTTATTATGAATTAAATCAGTATTGTAAAAGTCAGGCATCGCTAATAAATGCGTGCTTAATATTTGTATATCTGAAAATACTGCTGTTAAGCCTCCCCCTGTTAAGGGGTGGCGCATATTAAGTGCATCGCCTAACATGACGGCACCTTTGCGGATGATCGGGTTTGCTGCCATATAATGATTAGGCATAACTTTAAATCCGCCTGCTTTTATGGCCTGATCATAGCTGCTGCGCATGATTTCTGGAATATACGGTGTTACATTGGCGTCTAAATGCGCCTGTAGCAATGCTTTTCTAGGTAGTAATTCGCCTGGGAAGTCGATCAGTAACCTGACTTCATGACTAGAAATAGGGTAGCAAATAAAAGGCGTAGGTCCCGATAAAAACACATGACCATGTCTAGGAAAAGGCATGTCGCAGTCATTTAAGATTAAACCTATAAAATAGGAGGTGACTGTTTTTTCATTATTGCTTAGATCATCTCTAAAGTTTGAGAAGAAACCATCGCTAGTGATCGTTAAAGGAGCGTGTATGGTTTTTATTTCTGAACTGTGTTCTTCTCGGTAACTAACGCCAATAATTTCTTGGCGATCATTTTCTAGTAGCTGTAAGGCTTTGCCGTGAATTTTTGTGACAGATTCATTAGCTAATGCAGAGGCTCTGATTTGCTGTAAAAACTCACCATTATGTAAGCCCATGCCTATAAAGTGGTTGGGGTAAGGAATAGTGGTTTTTTGATCGCCATGTATGAGTGCATAGCCATCAACGGCTTGCGCGTCAAAGCCTTGTAGTAAATCTAGTAAGCCCATTTGCTCTAGTGATAAAACAGCACCGGGCTGTAATAATTCACCGACGATACGTTTTTTTTCTTTAAAGCATTGATCAATTAACGCGATTTTAATGCCTTTTGGTGCGAGATAGGCGGCGATAGTCGCGCCAGCCATGCCTGCACCGATAATGCAAATATCGAATTTTGATTTCATATTAGACAAGCTTTGATTCCCAGTTATTACCAAGGTGATACTTTATCATCAGTTTATATGTTTCTTATAGTATCTACTTAAAGCCCAAATAGGAAAGATATTTCTATAATTAGCGTAAGTTATCATGCAGTTATAATTAAAAACACCGGAAATATTTTCCTGTGCCCAGTCGCCGATGTCTGTTTGTCTATTTAATAATAGATTTATGCCGGACTCAATCAGCTTTTTGTCTTTAAAATCAGCAGCCATTAGGGCTAATAGTGCCCAACCCGTATTGACTACTTGAGAAGTTTGGGGCTCAGTATAAACCATTTTGGAGCAAGATTCGAAAGTCTCGCCCCAACCACCATCAGTTTTTTGCTTAGTGACTAGAAAAGTACAGGCTTTATTGATGCTGGTTGTGATTAATAGCTCGTCATAATAATTCTTGTTTTTGGCCTTGCTGAGCGCTTCTATGGCAAACCAACTGGCATAAGTAAAGCATACCGCCCAGCCACCATACCAAGAACCATCTGGCTTTTGCTGTTTTAAAATAAAACGTAAGCCATCGCTGACGGCCTTATGAATTTCAGCGCTTTTAAAGTGAGGGTAGGTTTCTTGGAATTCAATTAAAGAAATGACGCAAGCGGCGGTGCATTCGGTCCAAGAATAATCAATCATAATGTCAGCAAACACTTCAGACGGATTAAGCTTCTCTAGCCATTTTGGCGCGCGTGATAATTCATAAGTGGCCCAGCCGCCATCGGGATTTTGATAAGATAGCAATGAGGCTATGGCTAGTTGTAAGCGAGACTCTGAGATCGCAGGATCTACTAGGCCGGAGTGATGTATCGCTAAGGTAGTGCTGAGGCCTTCTGCGGTACAGTCGGCAACTGGCCAGCCATTTTCAGCCGTTGAAAATGGCCAGCTACCTATCATGGGGTGACGAAAAAACTCGGCATGAGTTGCGTGTTCTGCTTTGATTTGTGAGAGGTCAATAAACTGATAGCTTTTTGCAATGGTTTCAGGGAATAGTTTGCCCAAGTCGCTTTCTAGCAGTGCGCGACTAGCAAAAGCGGTATCCCAAAGTTGGGAGCCGTTATAGCCGTTCATTTTCATGCCGTCTTCAGCTACCCATAAATAATCATACCAACGCGCGACGTGCTTTTTGAACTGCGTAGAGTCTTTGCCGTAGGCATGCCAGATACAAATAGAATTAATGGCTTTGTTGACTGGTCCTATATTGATGTAATCGGTTTGCGCATCTTCGGCATTAAGATATTTTAAGATATAGTCCGTGGCTTTATTTCTTAACCAACTATTTGCAAAGCTCTCATAATGATTAGTGAAGAAGTTCATCCACTTTAATACGGGTGAGAGGGTGGTATAGCAATCTTTTTCGCAAACGGTATTGCGGTGTTCAGCCCACACTATGG
>QVQF01000102.1 GCA_003584895.1 Methylococcales bacterium | reverse complement strand
AACGCCCATAGTAATGGAGGGTGAGATCATTTTACATGTCGTTTGGCATGATATGAGTTTTCATGAGCAAACTAAGTCACAGTTACAAGTATCAGAAAATAAGCTTCGTAGTTTCTATGATGCTTCACCTGAGGCCATCACTATACTGAATTCTGAGTGTTTTTTAGAGTGTAATAAAACGGCTTTACAGTTGTTTGGTTGCAATGATGAGATGACATTTATAGGTTTACATCCGGCTGATATATCGCCTATGTTTCAAGATTGTGGTCAGAGTTCATTTGATTTAGCGAATAGTTATGTCGCTAGTGCGATAGAAAAAGGCAGTGCTCATTTTGAATGGAGGCATAAGCGCCTCGATACTGGGCAACTATTTCCTGCTGAGGTACAGCTTTTTGCTGTGGAAATAGAAGGGATTCCCTATATACAGTCATTTATACGCGATATTAGCGTACGTAAAGCCACTGAAAAGGCTTTGCAAGATAGTGAGTTTCGATGGAAATTCGCTTTAGAAGGTGCGGGTGATGGCGTTTGGGATTGGGATATCCAAACTAATGAAGCAAGTTACTCCGTGCTTTGGAAGCAGATGCTAGGCTATGGCGAAAACGATATTTTGCCCACGAATGATGAATGGTTTACTAGGATTCATTTAGATGATGTACGGTATGTGGCATCGGCCATGCAAGCTTATTTAGCCGGTCAAGCTGAAATGTATGTTGTAGAGTATCGGTTGCGTTGTAAAGATAATAGTTATAAGTGGATATTGGGTAGAGGGATGGTGGTGAGTCGCGATGCAGAGGGTAAGCCCTTGCGCATGATAGGGACGCACACTGATATTACTCAACGTAAAGTCATGGAAGAACAGATGCGTCAATTGGCCTTTTATGATGCATTGACTCAGGTCGCCAATCGATTGTTACTTAATGACCGTTTAAAGCTCGCCATCGCCAGCAATAAGCGCAGTGGTCATTACTTGGCGGTACTTTTTATTGATATGGATAAGTTTAAACCGCTTAATGATGAATATGGTCATTTAGCTGGTGATTTATTACTGATTGAGGTGGCGCAGCGCTTAAAAAGTTGTGTACGTGAGCAGGATACTGTTGCTCGTTTTGGTGGCGATGAGTTTGTCGTAATGCTCACTGATTTAGCAAGCACTCTAACTATCGCACAACCTCAAGCTGCTTTAATTGCAGATAAGATTCTTAAGCTTTTGTCTGAGCCCTATCAACTTAATCTCTGTCATGATGAGCGAGCTGAATATAGTATTAATCATCAATGTACAGCAAGTATTGGTGTGGCATTGACGAGTATTGAAAGTGCTTTAGACGACATTTTAAAATGGGCGGATGCAGCCATGTATAAAGCCAAAGCAGCTGGTAGAAATGCCATTTTGTTCCATGAGGCTAATAATGAAGTGTAATTTTCCTGTGACTGATGTTGAATATGTACTTAACGACATAGATTCGCTCATTTCAACAACAGATTTAAACGGTCAAATCACTCATGTTAATAGTGATTTTATTAGGATCACGGGTTATGCCAAAGATGAGCTGATTGGTGTTGCGCATAATATAGTGCGCCATCCAGATATGCCCGTAGAAGTCTTTGAGGATATGTGGGCATCATTTAAAGCCGGTCGTCCATGGAGCGGCATTGTTAAAAATCGCTGTAAAAATGGTAGTTTTTATTGGGTCATCGCCAATGCCACGCCTTTATATGAGAATAATGAGTGGATAGGCTATATGTCTGTGCGCACTAAAGCCAGTGCAGAACAAATTAAACTAGCTAGTACAGCTTATCAAAGCATTCGAGCAGGAAATGTTGCTAAGCTCAAAATACAAGATGGCAAGATAGTACGACCCACTTGGTTTACTAAGCTGAAAAAGGTAAGCAAACTGCATTATTTTTCTATCGAAGCCCGTATGGTAATAGCGACTACGTTGATGTCTATTTTATTGTTAGGCATAGCTAGTTTGGCTTACTTAAGTTTGAATAATACCAATGATAGTCTGCGTTCCATTTATCATGATCGGGTAGTGCCGATGAGTCAATTGGGCAGCATTCGGGAATTATTATTACAGAATCGACTCAGGTTGACGGCCAGCTTGGTAAGACCTGATGGTGGAATCTTAGTTAACTATAGCGCTGCGATAGAGCAAAATAATACTGACATTGATAGTCTTTATAAGGCCTATATGCAAACGCAAATGCTGCCTGAAGAAAGGCTGCTCATTACGCAGTTTAGTGAAGATTATCAAGATTATATAGATCAAGTCATGCAGCCTGGGCTTATGGCATTGCGTACTAATAATGAGGGCTTAGCGAGACATATTATTGGTATGCAATCTCCGTTGTATGAGCCCTTAGATCGTGATATCGATAAATTGATGCAGTTACAGGTTGATGTAGTTAAGCAGGAGCATGAATCTCTAGAATTACGCTTTGAAAAGTACAAGATTATCTTAATGAGTTTGATAATAGGCGCTATATTTTTTGTGTTATTCCCTGGCATACTCATGATTAGAGGCATCGTACAGCAATTTAATCAGGCTATCTTTCTGTTTAAGCAAATAGGGCAGGGCAACTATAAAAATCATATCAAGATAGATAGGCGAGATGAAATTGGAAAAGTATTGGAGTCCCTTAAAGGGATGCAAATTAAACTGGGTTTTGATCGCGAATTAGTTACTGAACAGACTGAAGAATTATTAAGAAATGAGCAGATTTGGAAGTTTGCTATTGAGGGTTCAGGTGATGCGGTTTGGGATTTGAATATAAAAACTCAAGTTGTGGACTATTCGCCACGATGGCTGGAAATTTTAGGTTATAGTCAAGACGACATAGTTGCGGCTGATACTAATTGGGGGGCAATGATACACCCTGATGATTTTTCTGGGGTAAAGAACATCATGAAAGAATATTTGGCCGGTGTGACCCCCATGTATTTATGTGAATTTCGTTTACGTTGCAAAGATGATAGTTATCGATGGATGCTCAGTCGCGGCATGTTGATCAATGATGGACAGCATGAAAATCCAACACGTATGATCGGTACCACTACCGATATCAATGATCGTAAACTTTCAGAAGAAGCGGGTCATGTCGCTAGTCGCGCAAAATCTGCATTTTTGGCGAACATGAGTCATGAGATACGTACCCCTATGAATGGTGTGGTCGGTATGGTTGATGTACTCATACAAACGCCACTTACCGATAGTCAAATGAAAATGGTTACCGTGATACGTGAATCAGCTCATAACCAATTATCCATTATTAACGATATTCTTGATTTCTCTAAGATTGAATCGGGTAAGTTAGATTTATCGGTTGAAGCCTTTTTACTTGAAGATGTATTGCAAAGTGTCTGTGTACTATTAGATCCCGTTGCTGTCGAAAAGAAAGTTGATCTTTCCTTGTATTTAGATCCAGAAATTCCGCTGCTGCTTAAAGGAGATTGTTTGCGTTTAAAACAAATCCTAACCAATTTGGCGGGTAATGCTATTAAGTTCTCTAGTGCTTTAACGCATCGAGGTGAGGTTAATGTGCGAGTTGAACCTATGAGGGAAGAGGACGGCTATATTTGGGTTAATTTTTCTATAATCGATAACGGTATAGGCATGGACGAACTGACACTCGCTAAGTTATTTGCTCCGTTTACTCAGGCTGATGCTAGTACCAGTCGGCGCTATGGTGGTAGTGGATTAGGTTTAGTGATCAGTCGACAGTTAGCCGAGTTAATGGGAGGTGATATCTCGGTAAAAAGTGAGGTTAATAAAGGTTCGATTTTTACCGTAGAGATGCCTTTTAAAATTGTAAAAAAACAACCTGAGATTGAAGCCTCACCTATTGAGGGCTTATCTTGCTTATTGATTGGAGCCGATGACCAAATTACTTCCGATGTGGCTAAACAATTAAGTTTTGCCGGCGCAAAGGTACAGAGAGTAGATAGTATTGAAGCCATCGATCCATTAATGGTTGAACATGTTGGACTTTGGGTTTGGGTGATGGATGAGTTAAAGAAGAATCATAGTTCTGATGAAATTAATAGCGCGGCTAAACGTGCGGTAGAGCAACATAGTCATTTGCTGGTTGTAACCAATCACTTGTTGCTCGGTCGTGGACGACGTCGAAAACCACGTAGATTATCAACTGAGTTAGTACAGATCGATGGTAATTTGCTGACGCGTTATAATTTATTAACAGCCGTGGCGATGGCGGCAGGTTTAGTCGAATTAGAGCAACGTGTTTCTTTATCATTGCCGAATATGCCGGCCATTAATGATCCTGTTTCGCGTGAGCAGGCTTTGCAGCAAGGCAGGTTGATATTAGTTGCGGAAGATAATTTAATTAATCAAGCTGTTATTAGTGAACAGCTAAATTTATTGGGTTATGCCGCCGATATTATGGATGATGGTCATGATGCTTTTACTGCTTGGGCTAAGGGTCATTATGCGCTGTTGATTACGGATATTCATATGCCACGGATGGATGGCTATGAATTAACGACTGCGATACGTAAGCAAGAAAAAAAGAATAATAAAGCACCGATCCCCATTGTCGCCTTAACTGCCATAGCTCTAAAAGGCGAAGCTGAAAATTGTTTAAGTTTAGGTATGAATGATTATCTTTCTAAACCAGCTGCTTTGCCTGAATTGAAAGCTACGATAGACCGTTGGTTACCTTCGATTAAAGATAATGTAATTCCGCCATTAGTCAATGGTGGGTCAATATTAACGAATACAGCAAACAGCTCGAATGATTTGTTGCCGGTATGGGATCAGTCTGCGCTGATTCGCATAGTTGGTGCTAATCCGGCCTTACATCAGCGTTTATTAGCTAAGTTTTTACATAATGCTATTGAACAGCTGGCCTCAATTAATGTAGCAGCACAGGCAGGTGATGTTGTTAAAACCGGTCTATTGGCGCATACGCTTAAATCTGCAGCACGAACCGTGGGCGCAATGCAATTAGGTGAGTTATGTCAGATTATAGAATTAACAGTAGCCAAGGGTGATGGCTATATTAGTTTTAGTCATGTTGAGCAATTAGCGCAAGTATGGCTCGCCGCTGAGTCAGCTATTAAACAACAGTTGTCCGATGAGACGACTTTAAATACTAACACTTAGCTTTATCTTAGATTGATTTTATTATGAAACACTTATCTGTATTAGTTCTTGATGATGATGATTTTATTCTTGATGTGACTCAAGCTATGCTTGAAAACATGGGGGTAGGTCATATAGAAACGCATCTGTCAGCAAGATCGGCATTAAAGGCTTTGGACATGTCCAATCCTTTGCAAATTATACTTTGCGATTTAAATATGCCCGATATGGATGGGGTAGAAGTGATACGTTACTTAGGTCAACAAGGTTTTATTGGTGGTGTTGTCGTATTGAGCGGAGAAGATATTCGTACCCAGCATTCGGTAGTAGCGATGGGGCGCGCTCATCATTTGAATTTATTAGGAGCCTTGAATAAACCAATCAATACTGATGAGTTGTTAGCTATGTTGGAAAACATAAAAGCGAGTATTTCTAAAAAGCCCTATGCTCTGACTTTGCTGAGTGTGGATGAGCTGCGTGCTGGTTTAACGACAGATGCCGTCGTGCCTTATTTTCAGCCACAGGTCGACACGTTAACAGGTAAAGTCATAGGTGTTGAGGCTTTGGCGCGTTGGCAACACAAACAATTGGGTATCATCGGTCCAGCCGCTTTTATTGCTGTTGCTGAAGATAATGATCTGATTACACCTTTAACTTATCAAATGATTACCCAGTCATTAAAACAATGGCGAATATGGAACGATGAAGGTATAGATTTATCTCTTTCGATCAATGTATCTATGCATTCATTGAATGATTTTAGCTTTCCTGATTGGTTAGTTGCAGAGGCGCAAGCTTTTGCTGTTCCCTTGGATCGCTTAGTGATGGAATTAACGGAGAGCCATTTATCAGATAATATTTTAGTGACCTCCGATGTATTAACACGCTTATGTTTAAAACGTATACGTCTGTCAGTTGATGATTTTGGTACGGCTTATTCAAATATGGAAAAGTTGCAACAATTACCTTTTAGTGAACTAAAAATTGATAGAGCTTTTGTTCATGGCGCCGATCATAATCCGCATTCCCATTCAATTTTAAAACATAGTATTGAATTAGCTAAAAGTTTAAACATGATCACTGTTGCTGAAGGTGTTGAAGATCAACCAGATTGGGACTGTGTTGCTAAGCAAGGTTGTGATTTAATACAGGGATATTTTGTTTCACGTCCTATGCCTGGTGATCAAATAGTCCAGTGGGCGAAAAACTGGGAAGCTGATTTTAAAAAGTAATTTAACGGGCAATCATTATGATTGCCCTAGTATGAGGTATTTATCAATGATGAGTTTCAGAGTTGTCTAACTGTGTTTCTGAAGAGAGTAACGTTTCTACATCAACACAGTCAAAGTTGTAGTGTTCATTACAAAACTCGCAATCAACCTCAATATGTCCAAATTCTAGCAAGATACTTTCTAGTTCTTCTCTGCCCATGGCGCGCAGGGTTCTTTCAATGCGGTGTTTAGAACAAGAGCATTGAAAGGCTACTGGTTCGGCATCAAATAAGCGTAAATGTTCTTCATTAAATAACTTATATAAGAGTTCTTCGCATTCAAGGGTGAGAGCTTCTTGTTCGGTAATGGTGTTGGCAAATAGCTCGATGCGCTGCCAGTCATCAAACTCACCGTTTTGTGCGGGTAGTTCTTGAATTAACAAGCCAGCAGCAGACGTTTCATTGGCAAATAACCACAGCCGGGTATTTAGTTGTTCGGATTGTTCAAAATAAGTTTGTACGGCAGCGGCCAAGTTTTTACCTTGTAAGGGTACGACGCCCTGATAAGGGTTGCCCTCATCTGGTTCTATGGTTAATACCAATCGACCTAGTCCAAACTGGTCTTCTAAAGTACCTCTGGGGACGTGCTGTTCACTACGTAATAAGCCGCGTATTTTTTGATCATCGGTAGATTGAGCGACCAAAGCTTTAAGATCACCATCACCTTGGGCTTGCAAGATCATGGAGCCTTTAAACTTGATGGTGGACGATAGCATGACGACAGCAGCCAAGGCTTGGCCTAATTGCAGTTGTGCAATTTCAGGGCCTTTTTGATGCAGTTTTGCAGCTTGCCAGCTTTGCGTTAAATTAACCCAGGTGCCTCTAACACCTATGTCTTCAAATATAAATCGACGCAATACATCTTGTTCTATCATGTTGTTCCTATTAAAACGGTTGCTTTGTGTAAGGTAAAAATTCTAGTAAGCTAAGAGTTAAGATTCTCTTGTTATCAACAAAATACCATAAGTCATGATTTTTTCATCAAAAAAGCTCACTTTACCTACAGCAGAGCAAGCTTTGCCAGGTCGGCAAACTGCTATGCCCATGCATAATCAACATTTTGTAACAGGACAGCCTATTGCGCCTCCGTTTGCTGAGCATCTACAGCAAGCTGTTTTTGGTTTAGGTTGTTTTTGGGGAGCTGAGCGAAAGTTTTGGAAGCATTTGGGCGTAGTCAGTACTGCAGTTGGTTATTGTGGCGGCATTACACTAAACCCTAGTTATGAGGAAGTTTGTACCGGACTGACTGGTCACAATGAAGTGGTGCTGGTTATTTTTGATCCTACTATCTGTAGTTACCTTGAACTATTAACCTTGTTTTGGACAGTTCATAATCCGACTCAGGGTATGGGGCAGGGTAATGATAGAGGGACGCAATATCGTTCAGGTATTTACACTTACACAGATCAACAGTTCATGGAGGCTCAAGCTTCTAAAACACACTATCAACAAGCGATAACAGCAGTCGGTTTTGATTTGATCACGACAGAGATAATGCCTGCCCCAGTGTTTTATTATGCTGAAACTTATCATCAGCAATATCTTGCCAAAGAACCCAATGGTTATTGTGGTTTGGGTGGCTTAGGTGTGGCTATATAAGCGTAAGTCGTTAACTAATCAAAGCAATTTCTATTGATATTAGTTTAAATAAATACAAAAACCTTTTACCATAGCGTGCTAGTAGCTTAATTTCGACTTCTAGCTTAAGAATTAACAAAACACAGGTTTAAGATGGCCCTTTTAGTTTATAAATTTGGTGGTACTTCAGTAGGTTCTACTGAGCGCATTAAAGC
Source organism: Methylococcales bacterium (assembly GCA_003584895.1). GTDB lineage: Bacteria > Pseudomonadota > Gammaproteobacteria > Methylococcales > Methylomonadaceae > Methylobacter_C. The sequence continues at coordinate 19,821 of QVQF01000102.1, read as the reverse complement.
AGTCGCTGATAAAGTTAAAAAAGCCCATGATTTGGGTGATCAAATAGTGGTAGTTTTGTCAGCCATGAGTGGCGAAACCAATCGCTTAATTGCCTTGGCTAAAGACATGCAGGATCTACCCACGGAAAGGGAAATGGATGTGTTAATTTCCACCGGTGAACAAGTCACGGTTGCCTTATTAACCATGGCTTTGCATGCCTTAGGTTGTGAAGCCTGCTCCTATACTGGCGCACAGGTAAAGATTTTAACTGATAGCAGTTTTACTAAGGCACGTATACGCGAGATTGAAGACTCTAATTTACGCGCTGAATTGTGTGCCGGTAAAGTCGTGGTAGTAGCAGGCTTTCAGGGTGTTGATGAACTAGGTAATATCACAACCTTGGGTCGTGGAGGATCAGATACCACAGCGGTCGCTATTGCCGCAGCCTTAAAGGCCGATGAATGCCATATTTATACAGATGTTGACGGTGTTTATACCACTGACCCTAGAGTTGAGCCTAAAGCAAGGCGCTTAGATCATATTACCTTTGAAGAAATGCTGGAGATGGCCAGTTTAGGTTCAAAAGTTCTGCAAATTAGATCGGTAGAGTTTGCCGGCAAATATAACGTTGCCTTACGTGTCTTATCATCATTTAAAGAAGGCTGTGGCACACTGATTACTTACGAGGATACACAAATGGAAAGCGCTTTAATATCAGGTATTGCCTTTAATCGCGATGAGGCAAAGTTAACCATTACAGGTGTACCTGATTTGCCCGGTGTTGCTTTTAAAATATTAGGTCCTATTGCTGAGGCTAATATTGAAGTGGATATGATTATCCAAAATATTGCTGAGGATGCCACCACCGACTTTACCTTTACGGTACATCGCAATGATTACCAGCGTGCTCTAGGCTTATTGGAGCAAACCTGCGCTGACCTAGGTGCCAGAAAAGTCGCGGGCGATGATACCATCGTAAAAGTGTCTATCGTGGGCGTTGGTATGCGATCTCATGCAGGTATTGCTAGTACGATGTTTAAAACGTTGGCAGAAGAAGGTATTAATATTCGTATGATCGCTACCTCAGAAATAAAGATTTCGGTGGTAGTTGATGAGAAATACCTAGAACTTGCTGTTAGAGCCTTACATGCGGCGTTTGAGTTGGATAAAATAAGCGCTTGATGGTTGGGCTGCATCTTTTCACTAATTTAATGACATTGGGCTAAAAGCCCTTTAATACAAAGGTATCTACACAAGTAAAAATCGCGTCATTCTGGCAGGGATTGCCGGAATCAAGGTCACATGGATGTGAAGTTCAGATCAAGTTAGCTTCATATCGCTAAGATTTGATTGATGTAACCTAACATTGCCATCCATGGCAACTGGATCCCGGCAATCCCTGCCGGGATGACGGTTTGTGTAGATAGTGCGGCCTTCAAGGGATGTTCGCCGTAAGCATCGAAATTATTTATCTGAAAATCTATAGCGCGATTACTGTGACTCTTGCCGTATGTTTTTAAGAATTTCTTCTAAAGGCACTAGATTCATAGAAATTCTGAATAATACTTCGTTATTTTGTAACAGACCATAGCATTGATAGGTCCTGAGTTTAATATTGGTATAGTTTAATGTGCGTTTAGAGGATTCTGGTAACTGTTTAACTAGGATATGCAGGCAATCATTGTTTTTAAGAGTGCTTAAATGCTGGCGATCTACTGAAATTTCATGTGAGGTATAGACCATGGGGTTGAGTTTAAAATCATGGTTTTCTAATTGCGCTTTTTCTAATAAAGCGCCAGAACTTAAACTGCAAGGGAATATTTCAGGGTAGTGAGCAATATGAGCCAGTTCATCAAAGTAATCAGATTGTTCTGCTAACGATCCAGATAAAAAGTTTTTTACCGAACCATTGTTCATGTATTTGCGTTTTAAAAAGTAGTCAGTGCCAGGAATAGTGCTACAGTCAGGAAGTTCGGTAAGATCAGGCAATTGATGCAGCGGCGTATCTGCTAGAAATAAAGGTTGTTGGGTTTCTTTTTTAAAGCCCAACAATACGACTTTACCTTCCGACTTTAAGGCAATACGGTTGCCGATGGTTAGGTTGGGGATGGTATTAATAAGGGTTTTTTTGATCTCAAGGTAGACCGGCATTCTTGGTCTTACCGCATTGACGAAAGTGATTTGGTAATTACTAAAGCGCAAATTATTTTCGGCAATCACTTTATGCTCATGATGCACTTCTCGGTATAAGCGCATTTGATATTCAATTAAAGTATTGAGTTGATAGCCTAGTACAATAGGGCCTTTAAAAGGGTTGTGCGTAATCTGTAACCATTTGTGTTTGTCGTGAAATAAATTAAAATCATCAGAGGCATTGCGAGCGACTTCGATATGTATTTGTTCAAAGGTAAAAGGTTGACTAAGCATAGGGATAGGGGCACGTTTTTAAGTTAGGTCACCATAACCTAGAAGAATGAAAGGCGCAATCATAAACGCTGTCAGTCATAGACAGTAGATAACGAGTTAGCAGCCATAACGGTAAGCAGTTTTAAATGGAGTAGTTTAATGAAAGGTATTATTTTAGCAGGTGGTAGTGGTACTCGACTTTATCCAATCACTAAGGGTGTGAGTAAGCAGTTAACGCCCATTTATGACAAGCCCATGATCTATTATCCGCTGTCGGTATTAATGCTGGCGGGTATTACTGAGATATTAATTATTTCAACGCCTAAGGATTTGCCTCGATTTGAAGAATTGTTAGGTGATGGCTCTGATATTGGTTTGTCATTTAGTTATAAGGAACAGCCGTCGCCTGATGGTTTGGCTCAGGCTTTTATCTTAGGCGCTGATTTCATTGGCACGGATGATGTCTGTATGGTGCTAGGTGATAATATATTTTATGGACATGGCTTAGTTGAAATGTTGGCGCAATCGGTCATTAATGTGACTGAGCATAATAAAGCTACGGTATTTGGTTATCATGTTAAAGATCCTGATCAGTATGGTGTGGCTGAGTTTGATAGCCAAGGTAATGTATTGAGTCTTGAAGAAAAACCAGCTCAGCCTAAAAGCAATTATGCGGTAGTCGGTTTATATTTTTATCCCAATAATGTGATTGAGATAGCCAAAAGCATTAAGCCCTCACATCGGGGTGAGCTAGAAATTACTACTGTTAATCAAACTTATTTAGAGCAAGGTGATTTAAAAGTCGAGCTTATGGGTAGAGGTTTTGCTTGGTTAGATACAGGTACCCATGAGTCTTTACTAGAGGCTTCTAACTTTATTCAGACCATAGAAAATAGACAGGGACTTAAGGTTGCCTGTATTGAAGAGATCGCTTACGAGATGGGCTATATTTCGAATGCTCAACTAATCGAATTAGCAAAGCCCTTGTTGAAAAACCAATACGGCCAGTATTTAATGCGTAGAGCTAAGGAAGGAGCGTAAGCCTAATGCAATTCATACCAACAGCGATACCTGAAGTTATCATTATTGAACCTAAGGTGTTTGGTGATGAGCGCGGTTATTTCGTAGAAACCTTTCGCCAAGATAAGCTGGATGCATTTCTAGGCTTTAAAATCGATTTTATTCAAGATAATGAATCCAAGTCTAGTTATGGAGTATTGAGGGGCTTGCATTATCAATTAGCACCTGCTGCCCAAACTAAGTTAGTGCGCGTTATCAAAGGTAAAGTGCTCGATATTGCGGTAGATATTAGAGTTGGCAGTCCTACCTTTGGGCGGCATGTGAGTATTGAGCTATCTGAGCAGAATAAACGTCAAATATTGGTGCCTAGAGGTTTTGCTCATGGTTTTGTAGTACTAGAAGATGACACCGTATTTGCTTATAAAGTTGATCGTTATTACTCGCCTGAGCATGATAGAGGCTTGGCTTTTGATGATAAAGTCTTGGCTATCGATTGGCAGGTAGCGCCAGAGCGATTACAGCTTTCTGCTAAAGATACCCAGCAACCTAGTTTGGATGATGCTGAGTTATTTACTTATGGACAAGCTCTCTATGTCTAAGCATCTTTTGGTTACAGGTGCCAATGGACAATTGGGCCGTGAAATACGTGAGTTAAGTAGTTACTTTCCTGATTATGAATTTACTTTTATAACTCGGGATGAGCTAGATTTAAGTGATGCCTTGGCTATCAAGGTCTGGTTTGCAAATAAAGCCTTTGATGTGATTATTAATTGCGCGGCTTATACAGCCGTCGATAAAGCAGAAACGGAAGCAGAGTTAGCATTTGCTATTAATACCACTGCGGTGCAAACCTTAGCGCAAATTGCTAAGCAACAAGGCATATCAATGCTACATATATCTACCGATTATGTCTTTGCTGGCGATAGTTGTAAGCCTTATCAAGAGACCGATGCGACGTGCCCACAAGGTGTTTATGGTCAGTCTAAATTAGATGGTGAGTTGACTATGCTGGCTATTAACCCAGATCGCTCAGTGATTATTCGCACGTCTTGGGTCTATTCTCGTTTTGGTAATAACTTCGTTAAGACGATGGTGCGTTTAGGTAAAGAACGTAGGGAATTAAGTGTTATTTATGATCAAGTCGGCACGCCCACTTCTGCAAAAGATTTAGCGTTGGTGCTACTCATGATTATTGATAGCCCTCAATTGCAAAGTCAAAGTGGTACTGAAATTTATCATTACAGTAATGAAGGTGTCTGTAGTTGGTATGACTTTGCAATAGCGATTTTTAAATCGGCACCTATAAGATGTAAAGTGAAACCTATAGAAACTAAGGATTATCCTACACCTGCAAAACGACCGCATTACAGCTTATTGAATAAAGCTAAAATTAAAAACACCTTTGATCTGACTATTCCTTATTGGAAAGATAGTCTGCCTGAATGCCTACAGCATATAAAATACTTAAAAGGAGATGACTTATGAAAGCAGTCTTAGTGACTGGATGCGCCGGTTTTATAGGTAGTAATTTTGTGCCTTATTTTCTGGAAGAATTTCCTGAGACGAAAATCATTAATCTTGATTTACTTACTTATGCGGGTAATTTAGCTAATCTTAAAGAGGTAGAGGGCGCTGATCGCTATACTTTCATCGAAGGTGATATTTGTGATCGTGTTTTGCTGGAGCAGTTATTTGCTGAGCATGATATTCGTGGTGTTATTCATTTTGCTGCTGAAAGTCATGTTGATAACTCAATTAAAAATCCAGGTGTATTTGTACAGACGAATGTCAACGGCACTTTTACCTTGATTGATGTGGCTTATAAATACTGGATGGACAAGCCTTTTGGATTTAAGTTGGGTTATGACGACTGTCGCTTCCATCATATTTCTACCGATGAGGTGTATGGCACTTTAGGTGAGACGGGGTTATTTACCGAAGAGACGCCGTATGCGCCTAACTCACCGTACTCTGCCAGTAAGGCCGGTAGCGACATGATAGTTCGTAGTTATTTTCATACCTATGGCATGAATACATTGATTACCAACTGCTCTAATAATTATGGTCCCAAACAACATAACGAAAAGTTGATTCCCACCATCATTCGTAAAGCGATTAAGGGTGAAGATATTCCTATTTATGGCGATGGTAGCAATATTCGTGATTGGCTGTATGTGTTGGATCATTGCAAAGGCATCGCATTGGTTTACGAAACGGGATCAGTCGGTGAGGTTTATAATATTGGTGGTTGTAATGAGCGTAACAATAATTATATTGCTGATAAAGTCTGTGAAATTCTCGATGATTTACAGCCTAAAGTTACTGGTAGCTATAAAGACCAGATACGTTTCGTTGAAGATCGTGCTGGACATGATTTACGTTACGCCATTGATGCTACTAAAATTGAAACTCATTTAGGCTGGAAAGCTGATGAAAGTTTTGAGACGGGGATCATCAAGACTATTGAGTGGTATTTACAAGAATTAGCAACGACGGCATAAATACCCATTGATCATTAATAGGTAAATCACGTTTATTGATGAAATTTGATAAGATCAAATTAATCAGTGTAATGAAAACATAAGCTTATGAGTGTTCTTCAACATCAAATAGACTAAACCCTCTATTTTTTGGTATGATTAGCGCGTTTATGAATGATTTGGCCCACCCTTTTAATTAATTATCACATCATCACACTGGAGTTACTCAATGCCAATTAAAGTTGCAATCAATGGTTATGGTCGTATTGGACGCAATATCGTCCGCGCATTATACGAATCAGGCCGTACCAATGAAATTCAAATCGTTGCAATCAATGACTTAGGTGACAGCAATACTAATGCTCATCTGACACAGTATGATTCTGTACATGGCAAATTCCCTTTTGAAGTGACTGTTGACGGTGATTACATTGTGATCAACGGTGATAGAATCCGTGTTTTCTCAGAAAGAGATCCTTCAAAACTACCATGGGCTGAATTAGATATTGATGTAGTTCATGAATGTACTGGATTTTTTACCAGCAAAGCTAAAGCATCAGCTCATATTACAGCCGGCGCGAAAAAAGTAATTATTTCTGCCCCAGGGGGCAATGATGTCGATGGTACTATCGTATTCGGCGTAAACCACAACACATTAAAAGCTTCTGATACTGTTATCTCAAATGCTTCATGCACCACTAACTGCTTGGCACCTATCGTTAAGCCTTTGAATGATGCTATAGGTATTGAAAGTGGTTTAATGACCACTATTCACTCTTATACAAATGATCAAGTATTGACTGACGTTTATCATGCTGACTTACGTCGTGCACGTTCAGCTACACAATCAATGATTCCTGCTAACACTGGTGCAGCTGCGGCTGTAGGTTTAGTATTGCCTGAATTAGCAGGCAAATTAGATGGTTTCGCTATGCGCGTACCCACTATCAATGTTTCAGTGGTTGACTTAACGTTCACTGCTGCTAGAGATACTTCGGTTGCTGAAATCAACGAAATCTTAACAACTGCTTCTAATGGCGCTTTAAAAGGTATCTTAGATATTAATGAAAGACCATTGGTTTCAATCGATTTTAATCACAATCCAGCTTCATCTATTTACGAAAAGTCATTAACTAAAGTATTAGGTGGACGTTTGGTAAAAGTACTTTCTTGGTATGACAACGAATGGGGTTTCTCAAATCGTATGTTAGATACCACCATTGCTCTAGTTAATGCTAAATAACGGATCCCCTATCTAATGTTAAGAAGAACCAAAATTTTAGCCACATTGGGCCCTGCAACTGATAAGCCTGGTGTACTTGAAGGCTTATTTAAAGCGGGTGTTGACGTTGTTCGAATGAACTTTTCTCACGGTTCTGCTCAAGATCATCTTGATAGAGCTGAGGCAGTACGTGCGCTTAGCAAAAAAACAGGCAGACGTGTTGGTATTTTGGCTGATTTACAAGGCCCTAAAATCCGTATTGCTAGATTTAAAGACACTAAAGTCTATTTAAACGAAGGTCAAGATTTTGCTTTAGACATTAACTTTGATCCTATGGCTGGTGATAATACTCAAGTGGGTATTACTTACGAACCATTGGCTTTAGAAGTTAAGCCGGGCAGTCGATTATTGCTAGATGATGGTCGTATCGTATTAGACGTTGTTAATGTTGAAAACATGCGCGTTAATTGTACGGTAACGGTTGGTGGTGATTTATCTAACAACAAAGGTATTAACCTGTTAGGTGGTGGATTATCAGCGGCGGCATTAACTGACAAAGATAAAGAAGATATTAAAACGATTGGCATCATGAAATGTGATTATGTCGCTATATCTTTCCCACGTTGTGCTGAAGATTTGAATGAAGCCCGTCGTTTATTAGTTGCTGAAGGTTGCTATGCGGGTATTGTTTCTAAAGTTGAGCGTGCAGAAGCGATCGTGCCAGAAATAATGGATGAGATCATCTTGGCATCTGATGCTGTGATGGTGGCGCGTGGAGATTTAGGAGTTGAAATTGGTGATGCTAATTTACCTGCAGTACAAAAGCTGTTAATTAAGCGTACCCGTGAACTTAATCGTGTGGCAATTACTGCAACGCAAATGATGGAATCGATGATCGAAAACCCGATTCCTACACGTGCCGAAGTATTTGATGTCGCCAATGCTGTTTATGATGGTACTGACGTTATTATGTTGTCAGCTGAAACAGCTTCAGGAAAGCATCCTATTAGAGCCGTTGAAGCCATGCACCGCGTTTGCGTAGAAGCTGAAAAACAACGTAGTGTTCGTGAATCAGATCATCGTATCAATATTCAGTTTGAACGTGATGATGAAGCGATTGCCATGTCTGCGATGTATATGGCTAACCATACTAAAATTAAAGGTATTGTTTCTTTAACAGAGTCCGGTTCAACAGCCTTGTGGATGTCCAGAATTAGTTCTGCAATTCCTATTTTTGCGATGAGTTCACATGAGAGTACCTTGGGTAAAGTAACTTTATACCGTGGTGTTTTTCCTGTTTACTTTAAAATTGATTCTAGTCAGGATCATGCTGAAGTTAATCGCAATGTAGTTGCAGAGCTTAGAAAATGGAATAAAGCCAAAGACGGCGATAAATACATTATTACTAAAGGCGATTTAAATGGTGTTGAAGGCGGCACTAATGGCTTGAAAGTGATAGTGGTTGGCCAAGGCTTAACGCCCTAGTTAATCTCGGTTAGATCAGTATTGTAAATAAGCCTCGTTATACGAGGCTTATTTGTTTTAAGGGAAACGGTTTTATTTCACAAAACAACTTTTCTCAGCAGAAGCTTCTGCCTCTTTAATGCGTTTTCTTAAGTCTTTAGACTGAGCAGGATCTCTGAAAACAGCCCCAGCATCTCCGGTTTGTCCTTTACTTAAATAAGTAAAAGTCTTTGCTGCTTCAAACTCAGCAAAGGTCATTTTTTCAGCGATCTTATCAATTTTACAGCCGCAAGCATATTGTGTGATGTAGGTGAGACCACCATGTTGAGCAACACAGTTAAGCACATATTCAACTCTATCACGGGTGGGATAGTCATTGACCACGGCCACGGGTTCTGGAGTTACTATAGCTTCTGGCTTTTCTTCTAGTGTTGAACAACCGCTTAAGAGAGTGGTAAATGACAAGCTAATAACGATGGATAGATATTTTTTTTTCATGAGTAGAATGTAAGTTATAGGTTTAAGGATGAATGACAGATATTTAAATTTTATTCATTGTAATTTAAAACGCTGATTATTGTTCCCATGCTCTGTCAGCCTTTGGAGTAAAACAGCTTCAGCTGTTTTAAAAAGCAATAGCTGAAGCTATTGCACTTCATCTAAACTATATATGATTTTTGTAGCGTGCATAAGTAGCGTTCATTCACGCATTTTTATCATACCCGTGTTGATCAGTTAGTTTTATTCAGCAACCTTAGCCAATTTACTATGTGTCATGGAATAACTAAAATACACAATCAAACCGATCACTAACCAAACTAGAAATCGTAACCAAGTAAGGGCAGGTAGAAAAGCCATCAATGCCCCGCAAGATAACATACCCAGAACCGGAAACAATGGACTAAAGGGCGTAGTAAAGGGACGAGGCATAGACGGTTGCGTAATACGTAAGACAACGACACCTAAGCAAACCAAAACAAAAGCAGCCAAGGTGCCAATATTAACCAGTTCCGCTAAATCACCTAAAGGCATAAAGCCTGCGATAAGCGCAATAATCAAACCACAAAGCACGATGACACGGATGGGGGTTTGGGTATTTGGATTTAATTTACTAAAAAAAGGTGATAGCAATCCATCTCGGGACATAGCAAAGATAATACGTGTTAGTCCGTAATACAATACCAACATCACGGTCGTTAGTCCCGCAATGACGCCAGTCGATATTAGAGCCGATGCCCAGTTATAACCTAATAATGTTAATGCATGGGCAACCGGTGAAGAAACATTGAGCTCAGTGTAAGGTACGACACCGGTTAATAATCCAGCAACGATGATGTAGATGATGGTGCAAAAAGCGAGTGAAGTGACTATACCAAAAGGCAGGTCGCGCTGAGGGTTTTTGGCTTCTTCGGCAGCAGTAGAGACGGCATCAAAACCGACATAAGCAAAAAACACTAATGAAGCGCCCGCTAGAACGCCGGTGGTTTTGCCATCAGGTAAAGTTTGAAACCAACCAAACGGCATAAAGGGATGCCAATTGTCTGGATGCACATTAAATACGGCAATACCTATAAAGATACTAATGGTGATTAATTTTACTACTACCATGGCATTATTAGCTTTGGCGCTATGTTTTACGCCCATGATTAAGACACCCATGAGTATTAAGATAATAGCAAAGGCGGGTAAGTTAATATATCCGCCCAATTTCGGAGCCTTGGTGAGTACCTCAGGTAAACCAAAACCTATTGCTGTAAGCGCATTATTAAAATAACCAGACCAGCCATTAGCTACTGCGGCAACAGAAATTCCATATTCCAATAGTAAATCCCAGCCGATAATAAAAGCAATCAATTCACCAAAGGCTGCATAACTATAACCATACGCACTACCACACCCACCTACAGAAGAGGCTAATTCTGCATAGGACAGCGCTGCAAAGGCGCAGGCTAAGCCTGCAATAACAAATGACAGAATAACAGCGGGGCCTGATTGTGTGGCAGCGGCAATACCTGTTAACACAAAAATTCCGGTACCAATAATAGCGCCTACGCCAAGAAACGCTAGATCCCATGCTGACAAGCAACGATTAAGACCTTTACTATGGATATCATGAGTGGCGACTTGCTTAGTACGAAAAATTTGCAGTGACATAAATGTTTACTCTTGAGTAGTCAGTGAAAGTGCTTGCCGTTGATTATAGGTGGCTTTTCTGTATAAAGACATTACCGATTTAATCTGTAATAAGGCGATTAATAAATAACAAGGCCTAAGTAGATAAGGTTTGCACAGATTTATAGTCTTGTTAGCATACTAACAAGACTGAGGTATTAGATAGTGTGGTACAAAATAGTGTAAAACACGGGCACATGATAAAATGCATGTATTTGAAAGTGGCCTGCCATTTTTTTGTTTAGTGTTAGTTTTATTTAGTCGTTGAGAATTTATAGTAATGAAAATTTGTACCCTCTTAGTTAGTTCATTGTTGTTGACTATGGTTGTTGGCAATAGTTATGCGACCACTTATTCTTTACCCCATCTTAAAGGCGATAGGGTGGTAGCGTCCTCTACTGGAGAGACGGTTACGATAACCGTTGAGCAAGATCAAACCTTACTGGATATCGCTAAACGCTTTAATCTCGGTCAAACTGAAATTGTAACCATAAATCCTGGTCTTGATCGTTGGCTCATAAAAAAAGGTACGGTGGTGCGTTTACCCAATAGACGTATCTTGCCTGACTCACCACATGAAGGTATTACCCTCAATGTTGCTGAATATCGTATGTATTATTACCCAGCAGATCAGCCAGGCACAGTACGGTCTTATGCGCATGGGGTAGGAAGACAAGATTGGAAAACGCCCTTAGGTAAAACCAGTATTATCAAAAAAGTAAAAGATCCCGCTTGGCATCCGCCTGAATCAATTCGACGTGAACATGCTGCAAATGGTGATCCTTTGCCAGAAATAGTACCGCCAGGTCCTCATAACCCTCTAGGTGCTTACGCGTTGTATCTTAATTTACCTGGTGACTATCGCATACATGGAACCGATATCGATAAAATATTTGGTATCGGCATGCAGATCACTCATGGTTGTGTGCGTATGTATCCTGAAGATATTAGTGCTTTATATCAGTCAGTTGACGTAGGTACTTCAGTTTATATCGTTAAACAACCCGTTAAAGTCGGCTGGTTAAACAATGTGCTGTATGTCGAAGCGCATCCTGATTTAGAGGGTGAAGAAAAGACCTCAGATGAACGCTATGCGATGGCTTTATCTTTAATTAAACTTGAAAATAATCAAGAACTGCCTGATTTTGATCAAGTCGTTTTAAATAAAGTACTGACAGATTTAGATGGCACACCTACCCCTGTTTATGAAAGATTGCCACCTTTAGAAGGTGAAGTCGTTGCCCCAATTGCAAAAGCAGTGCCTGTAATTAAAGCCGCCGCAGTTGTTAGTGCCGCCAATAAAAACCCGGTGGCAGCCACTAAAGCAAAGGTGAAAGACGTTGCTGTGAGTACAAAAAAGACTAAAGTTGCAGCAGTACAAACGGCTAGTAATGCTAAGAAGATACCTGCGAAAGAATCTGCAAAGGCCATAAAAAGTCAAAAGCCAGTGACTAAAACTGCCAGTAATAGTGTCTCTACAGGTTCTGTTGGCGGGTATTATCACGGAAATTAAGATAAAGGAGGGTGTCCCATATTTTGTGTAAGTGGGGACTATGTATATGTAATGACTTATCAAATTGGGTTACATATCGTTTCTGCGCACTGGATTCATCCTCATGCACAAAAGTTAAGCGCGATAAGAGTCAGAAAATGCCAGGCACCCGCTTAATACCCCTGTTTTACTTGATGATTACAAATTCAACTAAAAATCAGTTTAAGCGCCATAGCGTCAACATAAAGTCAGTTTCAATATCGAATTCTTCGCTATTATTCAGTGCTAGTTGAGTCTCTTCATTAGCGTGCCAAGCAAAGGGCGTCATTTGTAATAATGCGGCTCTTTGCTGAGTATCGGGGCTTATTTTGTAACTGATACGTTGTGTTGTTAAACGATCAAAGCCTAGTGGCGCAATGCTTTCTTCTGCGTGTGCTTTAACTTCGTTATAAATAAATTCTTTTAATTGCCAAAGATGACGCGGCCCAGGTGTTACGGTTAGCAAATGACCGTTGCTTTTTAATACGCGTTGTAACTCTTGGTCATCAGAGGGTGCAAATATTCTTAGCACCATATCAAAACTTTCATTAGGGTAGGGTAGACGGTTACAGCTACCAACAACAAATTGAGTGCTGGGTTGTTTTTTAGCAGCTGCGGCTACTGCAAACTTGGCAATATCAATGCCCTGCAAAACGAGTTGCTCACTATTTTTACAATAATCTGCTATTTTTCGGTTGTAGTAGCCTTCGCCACAACCGAGGTCTAATAAAGACAGCGTGGGTTGCTGACTTTGAACGACATCAATCATCATGGCTACGGCTTTTGCCATAGGCTCATAAAAACCCGCTTCTAAAAATTGCCGTCTAGCCGTCATCATGGCTTTGTTATCGCCAGGTTCTTTGGAATGTTTAAATTGTACTGGTAATAGATTTAAATAACCTTCTTTGGCTAGATCAAAACTATGCAGCTGTGGGCAGGCGTAACTTTTTTCGGTAACTTGTAAAGAAAGCGGATCATTGCATACTGGGCAACAATATAAAGGCGTTGGTTGGATGAATGATGGCAAAGGAAGGTTACGCTAAAAATTGAAGTAAGCTTATTTTATAACGTGAACTAGCGTTTTAATACCTTTTAGCTATTTAGATTTATTATATTTACTGTAATTTACCATTGAGTATGTAAGGCTTCTCCTATAGACTGAGCTTTGATTCTAGTAAACAACAACAATAACTCAATTCTGAGACTTTCCGAGGAGCCGCTATGACTACTATTATAAATAATGCACGTCGTCGTTTTATAGTGCAATCAGGCTTAGGTATGCTTGCTTTATCAGGCATGCCTAGTTTTTTACAAGCTATGGAAGGTATGACTGTAATGCCTAGAATACCTCCTCGTAAGGCCAATCCAAATTTTAAGGCCGATGTAGAGTTTGATTTGTATTGCAGGCCAAGTAAGGTTGCTATATTAACGGGGGCTGAGACAGAAGTGCTGCAATATAGCGCCGTATTAAAAAAAGGCCCTAAACAAACCTTAAGCAATATTCCTGGATCTTACCTAGGACCGATCATTCGTTTACAAAAAGGTCAAAAAGTTCGTATTGTTTTACATAACGGCTTATCTGAATCTTCAGTCACCCATTGGCATGGTTTACATGTTCCTGCTGAAATGGATGGTCATCCTATGTATGCGATTGATCCTGGCGCTACATTGGTTTATGAATTTGAAGTACTTAATCGTGCTGGTATGAATATTTATCATCCACATCCACATGAAGCCACTGCAAGTCAGGTTTATCATGGGCTTGCCGGTGCTTTGTTTGTTCATGATGAAGAAGAGGCTAAATTGGAACTGCCTTCTGGTGAACATGAAATTCCCATTGTTATTCAAGATCGTTTATTTGATGAGCAAAATCAATTGATTTATGCACGGAATAAGCATGATCGTATGGCTGGTTTTTATGGAGATCATATACTGGTTAATGGTCGGCCTGACTTTAAGATTGATGTAGCTAGTCGAGCTTATCGTTTACGAATTTTAAATGGTTCTAATGCCCGTATCTATAAATTGGCTTGGGATGATGGTACGCCTATTACAGTTATAGGGGTGGATGGTGGTTTGCTAGAGCAACCAGAAGTTAAAGCTTATGTTATGTTGGCACCAGGAGAGCGCTTAGATATTTGGGCTGATTTTAGTGGTCGTAGTGTCGGTTCGCAATTAGTGATGCGAAGTCTAGCCTTTACTGGGGTGTTGCCAAAGATGGCTCAACGCATGGGTAATATGATGCATACTAATCAACTTCCAGTTGGTAGTGACTATCCTATTTTTACAGTACGTGTGACTAAAAGTGTGAGCGACAGTCCTAAGTTACCTGCGCAGTTATCGTCATACCCTCGTTATCATATTAATGATGTCGCTAATCCAGAAAAGCCAGTGCCCATTGCCATTTCTGAAAGTCCTATGGCTATGTTGCTTAATGGGCGAACATATGCCGATAATGATGTTCAAGATTTTGAACGTATTAAGTTAAATACGCTACAACTGATAGAGATATTTCATGCTAGTGGCGGCATGGGTATGGGACATAAGGGGGGCGGTAGTATGGGAATGATGGGTGGCATGATGTCTATGGCGCACCCGATACATTTGCATGGACAACAATTTGAAATTATCAGTCGTAGTGTAAGTTCTGATAAAGCTGACGACTATGAAACGGTTAGGCACGGTTTTATCGAAACTGGACTAAAAGATACGGTATTAGTGATGCCCGGTGAGAGTGTTCGTATTATCAAGCCGTTTCAGGATTTTAAAGGTGTATTTATGTATCATTGCCATAATTTAGAGCATGAAGATATGGGCATGATGCGTGATTTCTCAGTTGAATAGTTAAGATCTGCTTTTTTAAACAAAAAAAATGCTCATCCCTCCCCAAGGATGAGCATTGAAAACTCTTATACAGAGTTTTGAAATAATAGGGCTATGCCAGGCCCTATTATTTCCGTCTTGTTGTGCAATCCGATCAACAAGACGGCTTAATAATGACACAATAGTTTTTTAAAAAATATACGTAGAAATACCTAGTTATGGATTTATTTTCTTAGATGCTATCTAATTAACGTCTTTTTTGACTTATCCGGTCTTTGTTATAGCTGATGATAAGTCCTTTTGTAGAATAACGATGACAGTTAATACACCTAGCATTGAACTTCCTATTTGGCCCTATGTTTACGGTCAACCTTCTGGCTCAGGTAAAATTCGCAGTTGTCCTGAAGATTTTATTGTTAATGAGCATTTGTCCTTTGAGCCCTCTGGGGTAGGTGAACATGTGTTTTTGTTGGTTCAAAAAACCGGCGAAAATACTGATTATGTTGCAAGGCAGCTTGCGAAACATGCCAATGTTAGGCAGCGTGATGTCAGTTACGCAGGATTAAAAGATCGTCATGCAGTGACTACTCAATGGTTTAGCGTGTGGTTGCCAGGTAAAGCTGATCCCGATTGGGCTGGTTTTGAAACAGAAACGGTTAAAGTCTTGCAGACTATTCGACATGCCCGAAAATTAAAGCGCGGCGTTTTATCGGGCAATAGCTTTAAGTTGATTATTCGTGAATGGCTCGGCGATAAGGCGGCGACTCTTGGGAAATTAGAGGCGATTAAAAAAGACGGAATAGCTAATTATTACGGTCCACAACGTTTTGGTCATGCGGGTCAAAATGTTAATAAAGCCTTGGCATTATTTCAAGGAGCAAGTGTAGGTCGAGAACAGCGTAGCTTATATTTGTCCGCTGCACGCTCTTTTTTATTTAATACTATTTTAGCGTATCGAGTTAATCACAATAATTGGAATCAAGCACTGGTAGGTGATACCTATCAATTTGATTTGTCACGAAGTAGTTTTAAGTCAGAACAACCAGATGCAGAAGTTCTTCGTCGCTTAGCAAGTAAAGATATACATCCAACCGCTACTTTGTGGGGTAGGGGTGAGCATAGCGTTTGTGCAGACGTTTTAGCGATTGAACAGGCGGTGTTGGAGGCTAATCCTGCTTTGGCTCAAGGTTTGATTAATTGCGCAGTTGATAGTGATCGACGTGCATTGCGAGTTAATGTGCATGATTTACAGTGGCGGTTTATTGATGAAACTAGTTTAGAACTTAGTTTTACATTGCCACCTGGAAGTTATGCTACAGCCGTTTTACGGGAAATAATAATAGATTAAGCGTTGCTTGCGGAGTCTTTTGACTCCGCTCTGTGCACCTGAATGAAGAATGCCTTATCCGATTTCCTAAGGCTGAGCTTAGGAAAAACGGATAAGTCTAACGTGTGTGCCGACATAGGTCGGTTGCCGTTATTGAGGTGGGATAAGTTAAATTTTTTAGTAATGGTATTAAACTCATTGTTCGTAAATTAATGTGCCACCGCCTATAGCTTCCTCCATTATCGCCGCGATTCCATAGTCTGGATGTTTGATAGTGTGAATTAACATATTTATGTTATGTCTTTTTGTATGAATAATCTTGGATTCATCAAGAATGCAAATTAGCTGTTGTAAATCGATAGATAATGTTTTCATTTTGACTCGATACGTTAATGGTATAAGAAAGATTAAGTCGCAGTAATCATCAATAAAAAATGATTACTCGCTTGGATGGAGTCCCTTAAATTTAAAGCTTTAAAAGATTTCTGTTCCAAGTGCGAAAAATTTTAATAGTTAAGTGCACCATTAACAATTCGTAGTAATACCTATACGGAGCAAATAATTAACAATATTTGAAGTTTCTTGATGTGAAAGGATTGCTGGTCAGCGAATGCTATTGATCGACATTATCGTGATCACTGTATTTATTTGTTAGGCGTAAGAGTACAAAGACTGCACCAGTACCTCCATCTTTTGGGGAAGCAGAACAAAAGGCTAGTACCTCTTGATGTTGTCGTAGCCAAAGATTCAAATTGTTTTTTAAAACAGGATGCTGGTTGGTTGAGCGATAGCCCTTGCCATGAACGATATGTACGCAGCGACAACCGTTATAAGTACAGTCATGTAAAAATTGAAGTAGTTGTTGTTTGGCAGCGTTACTGGTTAGACCATGTAGATCAATTTCTGCATCTACGCCAAAGTAGCCTTTACGTAGTTTTTTTAACACAGCAGTTTGTAGGCCCGGTGCGGTATAGCTTAAGTTATCTTCAAGCCCAACGTTATCAAGATCGCTCGCTGTAGATAGTGTTAATGGACAAGCTAACTCAATGTTAATTTCTTTAGGATAAGGTTTGGGTTTATGTTCAGTTTTTAACAAGATTTTGTCGTTATTGACTGGACGAACCCTACCAATAGTTAGGCGAAATAAATCAGAATCTTCTGAAGTTAGTGTTTTTTTTACCACAAATGCTGATTTTATAAGGTATTGTTGCTAATATGTTCAATTTTATAGTTAATTTGGCTTTAGAGCGAATGAAATGCGTATATTGTTAAGTAATGACGATGGCTACTTGGCTGAAGGCTTAGTTGCATTAGCCGAGGCTTTGCGTGTCCATGCTGATATTACAGTGGTTGCTCCCGATAGAAATCGTAGTGCAGCCAGTAATTCTTTAACATTGGAAATGCCTTTACGTGCTCATACTATGGATAATGGTTTTATTAAAGTGGATGGCACCCCTACCGATTGCGTTCATTTAGCAATCACTGGTTTGTTAGATCACGAGCCTGATATGATCTTTGCCGGCATCAATCATGGTGCAAATCTAGGCGATGATGTGCTTTATTCCGGCACAGTCGCTGCTGCTACTGAAGGCCGGTTTTTAGGTTTGCCTGCTATTGCGATTTCTTTAGCAGGGGCTAATCCCAGTCATTTTGAAACCGCAGCACATGTAGCGGTTACCTTATTAAAGCAAGTCATTGATCATCCATTGCCTAAAGACACTATTCTTAATGTCAACGTGCCGGATGTGGCTATTAACGCTTTAAAAGGCTATCAGGCGACACGTCTTGGTCAGCGACATAAATCTGAGGCAGTGATTAAAAGTGAAGACCCTCGTGGCCGCTCAATATATTGGGTTGGGCCACCTGGTGCTGAGCAAGATGCGGGATTGGGTACGGATTTTTATGCTATTAATGAAGGCTATGTGTCGGTGACTCCCTTACAAATAGATTTAACTAGTTATGACAAAATTGAAGCTTTAGCAGCATGGTTGCCCACAAAGGATGCTTTATGAGTATTAGCCATCAAGGCATTGGTATGACATCGCTAAGAACGCGTGAGCGTATGATTAAGCGTTTGGCGGAACAGGGTATTACTAATAAAAAAGTATTGGAGGTTATGCGCGATACGCCTAGGCATATTTTTATGGACGAAGCTTTATCTAGTCGAGCTTATGAAGATACCTCTTTGCCGATTGGATATAACCAAACAATTTCTCAGCCTTATATTGTTGCTAAGATGACAGAGGTCTTACTTGGCTCAGTAGGGAATTTAAAAAAGGTGCTAGAAATTGGTACCGGTTGTGGTTATCAGACAGCTATTCTTGCTCAGTTAGTTGAACATGTTTATTCAGTTGAAAGGCTTTTACCTTTACAAAAAAAAGCAAAGCAACATATTGGGGAGTTGAAATTCAAAAACATTAGCTATTTGTATGGAGATGGTAATCTGGGGTGGTCAGATTATGCACCGTTTGATGGCATACTGGTTTCGGCTGCGCCCGCAGAGATACCAACCATGTTATTAGAGCAGTTATCTATAGGTGGCGTTATGGTTATACCTACCGGTAGCAGTGGAATGCAAGTTTTGCAACGCGTCACGCGAACCCCTAGTGGATACGAGAGAGAAAACTTAGAAGCCGTTACTTTTGTGCCTTTTTTATCAGGAATAGAGTAGTTGAGCTATAACTTGTCTTGGATTACGGCTATATAAGCACTGAGCATAAGTTATTAGTAATGTAGGCTGGGATTTAGCGAAAACGGAATCCCAGCTGTGGTGCGTTTGAGCTAAGTTACCAACTGCCCGTTCTGCCATGTTCTTCTATGAACTTACTAAACTCAGTCGGTTCAATGCTTATTTCAAAGGTAAATTTTTCACTTGGATCATTCGGCGACTCAAATTGCACGACTTCTACTTCAAATTCGGTAGCCTCTGTTAATAACTCGCCGTCTTCATCATATTCAGCATTAATACCATAACAATCACCGTATACGCCCATTATTAGATTGTCATAAATACTTAAGTACCGCTCATCTTCAGATACATATTCCTTATCAGGTGACCATGCCGAAATCGGTGTCGGATGGAGTTGCATGAAGCTTAAGGCTATTTCAATTTTCTGTTTATCGTTAATCATTATTATTATTATTTAGTAAATTTACGGGAGTCTTTAATTGGAAGTGCTTTGGATTCTGAATGAAATGGATTTATAAAGTGTCGATGAGTTTTTAGATACATCTAAGCAGAAAGATGTGGGTCTTATGGATAAATTGAAAGGTATTGTAACTTACATTCAACTCATAAGTGCATTAGGTAATAGATGATACTCATATCATGCTAACGTCTGATTACATCCTAACGTAGTATGTGCGAAAATGTGGTTATAAGTTATAAATGAGTCT
>QVQF01000224.1 GCA_003584895.1 Methylococcales bacterium | reverse complement strand
GCCGCCTTTTCTTTGGATACTTTCTTTTGGCGGAGCAAAAGAAAGTATCTCGCCTTCGGGTGCGATAACCCGATACAAAAAGCGTCGCGATAGCGACCTCATTATTTTTTTATAAACTGTTGAATTGCTGCGTAACATCAGTTATCAAATGAGTTCGGGTGCAATATTTTTCTTAGTTAGTCCTTCATACAAAGTTGCGTGTTCACCAACGCCATAACCTCAGCTAATAAATTCTCTTGCCCTGTCTGAAAACTAATTGCATCAGTCACTCTGCGTAACCATGTAAATTGGCGCTTTGCCAATTGTCGAGTCGCGATAATCGCTTTTTCAGTCATGACATCAATTTCATCTATACCTTGTAAATAAGCCCAAACTTGCCGATAACCTACTGCACGCATTGATGGCATCAGTTCATTTAAATCGCCACGCTGATAAAGCCCTTGGACTTCTTCAACAAAACCCTGTGCCAACATGGCACGAAAACGCTGAGCGATAATGTCATGAAGTATTTTTCGATCTGACGGAGCAATGATTAGCTTTATGGCTTGATAAGGCAGTTCATTGTCGACTTGAGACTTAAAAAAAGAGCTTAGTGACTGACCACTGATTTCATAAACTTCTAATGCACGTTGAACGCGTTGCGGATCATTCGGATGAATTCTAGCGGCCGCCAGGGGATCAACTAAGGCAAGGCGCTGATGTAAAACTTCTTTACCAAACTGTATTAAATCGTTATCCAGTTGCCGTCTAATCTCTAAATTAGCAACAGGCAACTCCGCCAAGCCATTAAATAAAGCATTAAAGTAAAGCTGAGTGCCTCCTACTAAAATCGGTATCTTTCCTCTCTCAGTAATATCGTTCATCAAACTTAAGGCTTGATGTCTAAATTGGCCGGTAGAATAAGATTGCCAAGGCTCCAAGATATCCATTAAATGATGGGGAATGCCAGCTCTTTCCTCTGCGGTAGGTTTTGCAGTGCCAATATCCATGCCCTTAAAGACCAAGGCAGAATCGACACTAATAATTTCCCCACCTAAGGCCTGAGCTAACTGTACTGAAAGCGCTGTTTTTCCTGAAGCAGTAGGGCCCATTAAGAAAATGGCGGGGGGTAATGATTGATTTTGCATGATGTTAGGTTTTATTAAACGCTTATTGACCACGTAAAAAGAACTTGTCGAGCTCCTGAGTCGACAGCTCTATCCATGTGGGTCGTCCATGATTACACTGCCCTATTCGTTCCGTTTGTTCCATATCACGCAGTAAAGCGTTCATCTCATCAATATTCAATCGGCGCTTAGCACGAACAGAACCATGACAGGCAATAGTGGCTAGTAAGCGATTAGATTGTTCTTGTATGCGCTGACTCATACCATGCTCATTAATATCCGCTAACACATCACGAATTAATAGCTCTTTATCAACGTTACCCAATAAAGCCGGTGTTGACCGTAGGATAATGGTTTCAGGCCCCGATCGATTAAGTTCAAAGCCTAAAGTATTAAAATACTCATATTCTTGCTCAGCTAAATCAGCTTCTGCTGCACTCACAGTGATCTTAATCGGTAATAATAAGGGTTGACTAGGTACAGAGCCTTCTTGATATTGTCTTTTTAAGCGCTCATAAGTGACACGCTCATGCGCTGCATGTGCATCCACCAAAATCACACCTTTCGTTGTTTCAGCCAGAATATAAATATTATGTATATGCGCGATTGCATAACCTAAGGGATGCGTATCTTGTGTCGATGAAACTGGCAATTGCTGCTTTAGTTCGGCCTGCGCATAGGGTGACAAGGCAGCATAAGCCGTGATGGATTCGGCTATGGATAGTGGTAGCGATGTTTGCTGAGTTGGCCCTGCATGATAGGCAGATTGAGTATCAAACACATTTGCCATAGTTGGCGTTGCGACAAACTCGGCTGCAGCTGTATCAGCAATACTTTCATTAACCCAATTCACTGCGGTAGCTGTATGTTCGGGTCTTAAATCTGCTAAGGAACGATGTAGTGCAGAAAATAAAAAGTCATGGACTAAGCGCCCTTCTCTAAACCTAACCTCTAACTTTGCTGGATGAGCATTGACATCTACTAAGGTTGGATCTAGGGTTAAATATAAAACAAAAACAGAATGTCGACCATGATATAAAACATCTTGATACGCTTGTTTAATAGCATGAGCCACTAATTTATCTCGAATTAAACGACCGTTGACATAAAAAAACTGCATATCCTGCTGACTACGTGAAAAGGTAGGCAAACCTACCCAACCAGTGAGTTGTAAGCCTGAGGCTGCAAAATCAATCTTTACTGAGCTTTCAATAAAAGCAGGACCGCAAATACTAGCGACTCGTTGCTCTTGCGAAACTGCAGTCATCGCCGGCTTTAAATTAAGAATTTCTTTTTGATTATGCGACAAGCTAAAACCGATCTCAAACTGACTTAAAGCCATTCGTTTAATTAAGGTTTCGATATGCGCGAATTCAGTTTTTTCAGTTTTTAAAAACTTACGCCTAGCGGGTGTGTTATAAAACAAGTCGCGTACATCAACAGTCGTACCTTGTGGATGTGGATCGGGCTGTGGATCAAAATCTTGTTCCGATCCATCTGCTGTTACACGCCAAGCACACTGACTGTCAGCGGTACGTGAAATCAAGGTTAATCGTGCCACAGAACTAATACTGGGCAAAGCTTCACCACGAAAGCCCATGCTAGAGACTTGTTCCAGATCTTGTAAGGTCGCTATTTTACTGGTGGCATGTCTTGATAAAGCTAAGGCCAAATCTTCTTTAACGATGCCGCAGCCATCATCTCTGATTTTTATCAGCCTAGTGCCACCCATCTCGATTTCAATAGCAATCTGCCCTGCCCCAGCATCAAAACAATTTTCAACCAGTTCTTTAACAACGGATGAAGGTCTTTCAACCACTTCGCCCGCAGCAATTTGATTCACCAGTTGAATGGGCAGTGCATGAATACGCATGAGTTAACCTAAAACAAAAAGAGCCATTCTATAGGAGTGGTTAACCTACGGATAGTTTTGTAAGACGATTCAAAGTGACCGTGATAAATAAGCTTTTAATTTTATGGCTCATAAACCTAAAGCGGCAACACTAGCTTCTGGCAGTGATTGTTTGAAATAACTACGTATACCATTGAATATCGCATTAGCCATTTTGGTTTGATATTGAACGCTTAATAAGTTTAGCTCTTCTGATGCATTAGAAATAAAAGCCGTCTCGACCAAAATAGAGGGAATATCAGGTGACTTTAAGACCATGAAACCCGCTTTTTGTACTGAATCCTTATGTAATTCTGCAATATTAACGAAGTTTTTCAGCACTTGATTAGCAACATTAACACTGGCTTCTTGAGTCGCTGTTTGGGTTAAGTCTAATAATACTGAGGCTAATACTTCTTCCTTGTCATTTAAACTCACATCAACTAGGTCTGAAGCATTCTCACTATCTGCTAACCAACGCGCAGCTTCACTGGTTGCACCACTTGTCGATAAGGTATAAACGGATGCGCCTTTTATGTCGGCATTCAAAACAGCATCAGCATGTATAGAAACCAATAAATTGGCTTTAGCGGCTCTAGCTATACGCACTCTATCTTTAAGACCTACATAATAATCATCTTTACGTACCATGATCGCCTTCATACCTGACTGACTATTAATCAATGCTGCCAATTTTTTTGCGATAGCGAAGGTTATTATTTTTTCTTCAGTCCCACCAGGGCCTCGTGCCCCCGGATCTTCTCCGCCATGACCTGCATCAACAGCGATAATGATACGATCCTGACTCTTAGGCATTACTGCTTTATTGGCTACCGCAGTGCCTTGGGGTTTAGAGGCTATTTTTTTATTGTCTTCAGCTTGAGAAACTTTAGGTATTTCATTTTTGCTTGCTACATTGGCTTCTTGATTAAACAAGTCTATAACGAGATGTTTAGCATCTTTGACATTAGCACTGAAGACTAAATTAGTAGCATCATCAGCTAACTTTAAATCGACGACAATGCGTAGATCGGTATCATTTTTTAATCCGGCTCGCACTCTATCAAATAAGGGATGCGTTACTTCTGGTTGAATTAAGCCTTGCTTTAAATGCGCATTTTTAATATCAATGATTAAGCGTGACGGATTATTCATTGCAAAGACTCGATATTGAGTCGGAGCTGTCAAATCAAATACTAATCGACTTTTCTGGGCGCTAGCTATGTAACGTAAGCCCACAATGTCGATTTGTTGCGCGTAACTTAAAACTGACAAAAGCTGTAATACTAAGAAAATAAATATTTTCCAGTAATTACTCATAAAGAATGCTCCAAAACAACAAATAGAATATGGATTATAACAAGTATGTCTTTGTTTTTAAAGAATACTAGTGATTTCGTTTTTCGTATTATCCGTCATAACCAACATTCTTCCCTGCTCTTGCTGACTTAAAGCAATGATAATATCGGGTTCTGGTAAAAAACCTAAACCTAGATCTGGCCATTCGATAAAACAAATACTCTGTTGAGCAAAGTAATCATTGATACCTATCCATTCCAATTCCTCAGGCGAAGATAGCCGATACAAATCAAAATGAAATACGGCTTGTTGAGCTATGGCATATTCTTCAACTATATTATATGTGGGGCTTTTAACCGTACCGTTGTAGCCAGATGCACGAAGAAAACCTCTAACTAAGGTGGTCTTGCCTGCTCCTAAATCACCTTGTAAAAAAACTACACATTTTGCCGGTAGAATCTTATATAAACTTGCCCCAAATTGTTCTGTTGCTTCGGTATCATTTAAATAAATCGGCATTACAAACTCCATACTCTTAAATAAGGCATTAAATCACTCGCTAATAAACCTCTTTCTCCTTTTTCCCTCACCGCATTATCTGCAGCCAACCCATGATGATAAGTGCCTTGTTGCGCCGCCTCTTTCATAGATAAGCCTTGAGCAACCATTCCAGCAATAACACCTACTAACACATCACCCATACCTCCTGTAGCCATCCCTGGATTACCTGTTGTAGAAATAGCACAGTCATCAGCGGAGGCAATTAAGGTTCCTGCACCTTTTAGCAATGCAATACCATCATACTGAGCTTGAATAGCAGCAACCGAGGCAAATCGATCTTGTTCAATTTCAGCCGTTGTACAATTTAATAATCTAGCGGCCTCACCCGGATGAGGTGTTAATATCCAATTGGAATTTGTACTAGGAGCCTTTGCTAATAAATTTAAAGCATCAGCATCGATGATCATCGGCTTACCCGCGCTAATTGTTTTATTAAACAAGCTCTTTGCCCAGTCACTTTGCCCTAAACCGGGGCCAATAACTACAATACTGGCTTTATCTAAAAGTCTCGCTAATTGCTCAGGCGTTTCTACACCATGACACATCAATTCGGGTCGACTTAAGTTCATCAATGCCGCATGTTCTACTCGTGTTGCAATACTAACTAAGCCGGCACCCATACGTAAAGCCGCCTCTCCGGCTAAGCGTGCGGCACCCGTATAGCCATGATCGCCACCGATAATTAAAACATGCCCATAACGTCCTTTATGAGAATAACGATCTCGTGGCGGCATCAGTGCTTTTGTGACTCTAACAGTCGCTGGCTTTATTTCTAAAAAAGCAGCGTCTGGGACTGCTAAGGATTCATAAATAATGTCGCCACAATAATCAACAGCAGATCCAGTTAATAAACCTTGCTTTAAAGCGACAAAACTAACGGTACAATGCGCTTTTACTGCACAAGCCATGACACATCCAGTATCAGCATGAATGCCAGAGGGAATATCAATAGCAATTACCTTTACGTTTGTCGCATTAATCAGGCTAATAGCTTGCGCATAAAGTCCTGTGATAGGTCTTGATAATCCTATACCAAATAAAGCATCAACCAACACATCTGCAGTTATGACTTGATCTGGATGAAATAAAATAATTTCACCTTGTACCTCCTGATATTGCCTATAAGCCAACAAGGCATCATCACTAAGATTTCCAGGGTCAACAAGACTATAAACAACGACCTTCAAACCCGCTAATAAGGCCAATTTTGCCACAATATAGCCATCACCGGCATTGTTACCAGCGCCGCAAAAAAGCGCAATTGATTGCATTTCTGGCCATTGATAATTCATACAGGCAAAAACAGCAACGCCAGCTCTATTCATTAACTCAAAACTGCTTATGCCTTGAATACTAATTGCTAATCGTTCTAGTTCCCTTACTTGCTCTGCACGATAAAGATTTATAGGCCCGTTTTGCATAAAGACAATCCTAAAAATGTGCCGTTGTATCTCACAAAGTTTAATACAAGACTAGGTAAATAATAAATCAAAGCCACTCGGCCATAACAAAACGATTAATAATACGAAAAGATTTCAAAAAATCAGTATTATAGACACATTACGATAATTTATTAGCACTGTCAGATCAGCAACCTTTCCCGTGACCGATACAAAAATTTTTTTTAGCCATGAAGGCCCTTTATCTACGATCATATCCGGATACCAACCTCGTGCCGCTCAGCTAGAAATGGCCGATGCCATTGCCGATGCCATTGAAAGCAAACAAAACTTAATTGCCGAAGCAGGTACAGGAACTGGAAAAACCTTTGCCTATTTAGCGCCAGCCATACTTTCGGGTAAAAAAACCATTATTTCAACTGGCACTAAAAATTTACAAGACCAACTTTTTAACAAAGATTTACCGGTCATACGCAAGGCTATGAAAACCCCTTTTATGGCTGCCTTATTAAAAGGCAGAAGTAATTATTTATGTACTTATCGATTACAAAACTCACTGACTTCAACGCTAGGCTTTAGTAAGGAAGACGCTCAAGCCCTAGCGCAAATCAATTCTTGGGCGAAACGAACCAAAACGGGCGACACCTCTGAAATGTCAGAAGTATCTGAGGCAAATCCCATTTGGTATCAAGCGACTTCAACCCTAGACAATTGTTTAGGCCAAGATTGCTCCGAATATGCTGACTGTTTTTTAGTAAAGGCACGGAAAAAAGCCCAAGAAGCCGATGTTCTAGTGGTTAATCATCATTTATTATGCGCAGATTGGTCACTCAGAGATGGTGGCTTTGGCGAGTTATTACCCAATGCTGAAGTAGTGATTATAGATGAGGCCCATCAATTAGCCGATACTGCCTCTAATTTTTTGGGAATTACCCTAGGCTCAAAGCAACTCAATGATCTGTCTCAAGATGCTTTGATGGAATATTTTAAAGATGCTACCGACATACCCGCTTTACGCACCGCATGTGAAGACATGGAGCATGAAATTAAAGATCTACGCTTAGCTTTTGGCATGGAACTTAAACGGGGTGATTGGCAAGATATCGCTAATAGTCCAAAGCTTATGGGTGGCATAAAATCTGTAAAAGAACAATTACAACGCTTAACCGAACAATTAAAATTAGCCTCTGTTAAAACTAAAGCCCTAGAATCTTGCTATAAACGTGCCGAAGAAATGACTGGGCAACTCGACCTAATTTTAGATGATCGTAGCGGTAAATGGATACGCTGGTATGAAATTCATAGAAAAACCTTTACCTTAAGCTTAACACCCTTAGATATTGCTGCTGAATTTAACGGCTTTATGCAGCAGCATAAAGCCGCATGGATTTTCACTTCTGCTACGTTAAGCATAGCGAACAGCTTTGATTATTTTGCTAATAACTTAGGCCTTACTAAGGCCAATCGAGTGAGCTGGGATAGTCCTTTTGATTATCCTAATCAATCTTTATTTTATCACCCCAGAGGCTTACCACAGCCTAACGACCCTAACTTTATACCCACAATTATCGACTTTGCCGTGCCTGTTTTACAGGCCAGTCAAGGTCGAGCATTCTTCTTATTTACTAGTCATCGTGCGCTCAACCAAGCCGCTGAATTATTAGAGAAAAAGATTAAATATCCTTTGTTTATACAAGGCAGCCGTCCCAAAGCTTTATTACTAGAACAATTTAAAGCTACGGATAATGCCGTATTATTAGGCACCTCTAGTTTTTGGGAGGGTGTGGATGTCAGAGGCGAAGCCTTATCCTGCGTTATTATCGACAAACTACCGTTTTCATCTCCTGGCGATCCTGTTTTAAAAGCACGCTTAGATGCTATGAGCCAACAAGGTAAAAATCCATTTTTTGAATATCAATTACCTACTGCTGTGATTGCTTTAAGACAAGGTATAGGCCGATTAATTCGCGATGTAACAGACCGAGGCGTACTCATGATTTGTGATCCACGCTTATTAAAAAAATCCTATGGCCAACTTTTTCTAGACAGCGTACCCTCAATGAAACGTACCCGTGATATTGCAGATGTTCAGGGATTTTTTAAGCCCAAATGAACATGTTACAACCGATATAACCTATAAGTAATCCATTATCTCAGAACACATTATGAAATTATTAGCGGTAGAAACGGCAACTGAAGCTTGTTCGGCAGCGTTGTATATAGATGGAGAAATCACTGAACGTTTTTCTTTAACGGCCAATGAACATACCAAACTCATATTGCCTATGATCGACACACTAATGTCAGAAGCAGGATTACTTCCCCAACAATTAGATGCACTAGCCTTTGGCTGTGGACCAGGTTCATTTACGGGCGTTCGCATTGCCACGGGTGTTATTCAAGGCATTGCCTTTGGAGCAGATTTACCTGTAGTTCCTATTTCGACATTAGCCGCTATTGCTCAAGATTATTTTGATAGCAACGATAATATGGAGCAACACACCGCGTTTACAGCTATGGATGCACGTATGGGCGAAATATTCTGGGGCGTTTATAACCGTGATCAGTTTGGTTATGCTGCGTTGATAGGTAAAGAGGTAGTTACTTTAGCGGAAGATATAGCATTCCCTGATTTAACCGGCATAGGTTTAGGCTCAGGCTGGGGAGTTTATGAAGAAATACTGATGTTACGTTTAGCCGGTAAAGTGAAGCATTATGAAGTTGATATTAGACCCAGAGCTCGAGCCATTGCTCGTTTAGGTGCGCGAGGTTTCGAACTTGGCTTTGCCGTAGCTGTTGAGTTAGCGATGCCGGTTTATTTACGTGATAAAGTTGCAAAAACAGAAGCCGAACGCAAAAATGCGGGTTAACTTAAGCTATGCCCCATTAAATTAGTAACTGCGCTATTGGCTACGCCATTGACCTTGATATTCTTTTTAATAAAACTCACATAATTTTCATGAAGGTGGCCATGAAAAATATGTTTAATACCCATTGCTGCAGCTAATTCCCCAATAACATGAAAACCATGTCGATGAGACCCTGGTGCCTCATGAGATACCAGAATATCAGCTTTAAGTGATTTTAATGCCTCAAATTCATCATACCAAATAGCCGATTGATATTTTAAGGTCATCTCGGATTGCTGAACCTTAATAGACTGATTATTAAGGTAGTGTTCTTTACCTTGCCACTTTGGTGGTTGCGGCGGATACCATACTCTACCTAGGAAAATTCCACCTAAACCAACAATTCTAAGCCCTGCTATTTCCGTTACCTTTAAATGCAAATTTTTGTCAGCTAAAGCAGAATTAAAAAGATTATTATGTTTCTCAGGCGATTCAAAATCATGATTTCCGGCGATCCACCAAACCTTAGTTAAACCAATAATTTCCTGTAAACAGTTTTCTAAAGGCGTTTCTAAATCATAATCACCCAACAATACAACAGCTGCAGGCTGATATCTATGAACAGCCGTAATCAATGGTTTAAAATTGCCATGTGGATCACCCGCAAAAAGTATTCTATTGTCTTGGCTCATGTTGTTTAGATCTATCTACCTACTTTTACCTTAAACCAAAAACAATGCTTTCGTAACCCAACTGACTCTCTGCATAAATATTGGGTTGAATATGCATCAAACCAACGATTAACAAATCTACTTCTTTTCAGTGAGGATGTCCCGTGCTTTGTTAAAAGCCTCCCTAAAATCCAAATACACTGGTTTATCTGTCGTTAGCATCAACTGCAACATTTTATGCTGAAGCTGATATTTAACATCACCTACCGTTAATGCACCAACAGCGACAGTACCTTGTGCATTAACTGCATTAGCGAAAGGAGCGCCCGCATCTGTGCGCTTAATACCTTCTATACCTAATGGAGGAACAGCATTAACATCGCCAACTACTTTTAAGTTACGTGCTGCTTTTAGTACCTCTGAACTCAACACCTGAATACCTGCTTTAGCCGCACAAAAGATAATATCAACCTCTTTAATTAACGTAGCCTTATCTTCTTCGGTACGAGCACATTCACCCTTAAGCGTACAGCCAAAACGGCGATTAAAGGCTTTAGCCACATCCATGGCGCTATCAAGTAATAAATGATCAACTAATGCCGTATCAGCACCCGCCAATGAAGCAATAATTCCGGTAGCAATACCAACAGGGCCTGTTCCACCAAATACTAAAACGCGACAGTCTTTTAATTCTTTACCGTGTTGTATTTTTAATGCTTGTTCAACGCAAGCTACTAATGCAGCGGCTGTTGTAAAAGCGCCGCTAGGATCAGCAAAAACGGAGACTTCAAAAGGAGGAACCATAGCTTGATGGCTAGCTTCAAGCATATCCATAGCTAATCCTAAATCACGACCACCAATAAATATTCCAGTACGCTTTATACCAGCAGGGCTACGTGAAAAAATTGTATCTTGTGTAAGCCTATAAACACTGTCTAATTTGACATTGCTATAAGGCATAAGTACCTCAAACCCTGCATCCATAGCCATATTGATATCAAATGGGCTGTTGTTTGGCATCGGGTCCAGCATGTGAAGAATGCTGCGTTTCTGCATTAAAGTTCCTTTATAATTTAATACTACTAAAGTAAAAGCCTAGCTAACATTTAACGGCTAGTTTTCATATAGTCTCTAGCTACTTCAAAAGCATGTTCAAAATGTAAATACACCGGCTTATCACTGTCGATCATTTTCTTTAATAAACGATTTTGTGTATGGTATTTAATATTACCGATCGCTAAGGCGCCGATACCTACAGCCTGACTATTTGAACCTTGAATAGGTGTTCCATTATGAAATGCATCAACACCGGCAATACCTGAGGGTGGCACTGCATTGACATCAGCCGCTACTTTCAATTGAGGTGCTGAAGCAATCAGCTCGGCACTTAACAATTCAATACCTGCAGCACCTGTTGCAAAAACCACATCTGCGGTTTTCATAAACTCGGCTTTATCTGCATCAGCACCTGCTAAAATAGTGATTTTACCGTCACCAAATTCGTTATTACACATATCAGCAACATGTTGAGCCTTTTCTAATTGCCTACCGATGATCATGACCTTAGCGCCTGCTTGAGCCGCAATAACTGCAGCAGCTTGGCCTACGGGGCCAGTACCACCCAAAGCAAGTATTGTTTTGCCTTCTAGTGTGGTATTAAATTTGGTAATTAATTCATGTTCTGCTGCTGCCACCATACCAGCGGCGGTGGTGAAAGCGCCACTAGGATCAGCAAACACAGAGACTTCAAAAGGAGGGACCATTGAGCGTTTGGCAGTTTTTAGCATGTCCATAGCTTGTTTAGTATCACGACCACCAATAAAAATCCCGGTACGCTTTAAATTTTTAGCACTACGTGAAAAAATAGCATCTTGAACTAAGCCCTGTACTTCACTAGCTTCAACATTAATATAAGGTAATGCCGAAACCCAACCTGCATCCAACGCCATATTGACATCAAAAGGACTTAAGTTTTTAGCAGTGGTTAGCATGTGTAAAATAAACGGTTTTTCCATGATGGCTCCTTGTTGTGTTAATCAGCTAGCAACATAATATTGAATATTTATTTAGAGTGTAACCGTTACTGTAAGCTTACTTGCAGCTCATATTAAGAACGGTCTAGCGTCAATGATTCAAATCCATGCTAGTAACTTGTCACAGTAGTATAAAAGAAAAAATGGCATAATCACAATGCACATAATAATTTAGCAGAGCTAATCGTATTAAAATTCCCTACTAAGTAAAGATTCAGCGCACTAGTCATTACTTATTAAGTACTAGTTATCGCTATTTTTTACATCATTTCCATTCACTACTTACTTTGGATCAAATATAGATAATGATGTCCTATAATTACTTAGTAGGTCAGTGCATTGTTTACGTATCGATACTTTACTAAAGAAGTTAGAGCGACAGTCTAATCATTAACCTATTGAAAAATTAAGCACAATACCATTCATTACTAAATGGTTTACAGCCTTATTTAATAAGTAAATTTTCTCAATGAAAATAGATTAGGAATAAACCAAGAATAATTATATTATCTGTTAGAATAAAAATAAACCATTTCAGTTTTAATCTATCAGCTAAGTATAAGCCACACAGTTATTCTTAGCGAAAATATCAAGCTATAACTCAACATCACTACTATTTTATCTTCATTATTCAGGAGGCTGCCATGAGTTGGTTCAATCGAACAAAAAAAGCCTCACTAAGCATTGATATTAGTTCATCGTCCATTAAGTTATTAGAATTAATTCGGATTAGCAATGGTTACCGCGTAGAACGTGTCTCGATAATTAGCTTACCTCAAGATTTATCAACCCAGAAAAAAGTCTCGACAACTCAAATAGCCGATGCTATTAAAAAGGCTATAAAAGAATCTGGAACATCATTAAAGCAAGCCGTAATTGCCGTTGCAGAATCGACAATTACGTCGAAAATAATTAGCTTGCCCGCATCATTAACGAATGATGAAATCGAAGAAGAGCTTATTATGACAGCCGATCAATACCTACCCTTTTCGTTAGATGATCTTTATTTCGATTTTGATGTGCAAGGCATTAATAAACATAACGAAGAATTGGTTGATGTGTTACTGGTCGCCTCTCGAAAAGAAAATGTAGATGATCGGATAAAAGCATTGTCACTCGCTGGATTAAACACCACTATTGTCGATGTAGAACCCTATGCCATGAAAAAGGCTTTTTCATTATTATCTATTCCCTTTACAGGCACAAACGATACCCAGACTATAGCGATCGTCGACATAGGCTCAACAATAACCTCATTGACTATTTTATTTGACGGCAATGTTATCTATACCGGCAGCCAAAACTTTGGCTGCAAACAATTAACCGATGAAATTCAGCGTCATTATAATCTTTCTTATGAAAATGCCAGTCTAGCCAAAAAACAAGGTGGTTTACCTAATAACTATAATGAAACCATACTTTATCCGTTTCAAAAATCATTGGCTTTGAAAGTTCAGCACGCTTTACAATCATTTTCCTCTTCTAACCCTCACAGAAGCCTTGATCGCATTATTCTATCAGGAGGCGGTGCATCGATGCAGGATATAGATTTAGTGATTGCGAATCATTTAAACATAGCGACTAATATTGCAAATCCTTTTATCAATATGTCTCTGTCTCATCACATCAATGACCAATTTTTATATCAAGAAGCCCCCTCTTTAATGCTTGCATGCGGCTTAGCATTGAGAGGTTTTGACGCATGACAAAAATAAATTTATTACCTTGGAGAGAAGATCTTCGTAAAAAAAAGCAAAAAGACTTTATTAATGCCGGAGTGCTTGTGGCTCTGATTGGAATATTAAGTGTTGTTCTGGCTCATTCTTACATTGAACAACTTAAAATCTATCAAAATCAGAGAAACCAATTGCTGCAAAACGAAATCACCTTATTAGATAAAAAGATTGTAGAAATTAAGGATATTGAAGCTAAGAAAAAACAATTACAAACAAAAATCAAGTTGATTGAACAGCTACAAGAAAGTCGTCATCAAGCAGTACATTTGCTTGATGAAATCTCTAAAATCATGCCAGAGGGTGTTTTTCTTACCAAACTGACTCAATCTGGGCATGAGCTTACCTTTGAAGGAAAATCGGAATCTAACGCACAAATCTCTGCCTTAATGAGAGCTATTGAAGCATCTTTGTGGCTACAGAAGCCTACGCTATTAGTCATTAAATTGCCCGACAAAACCCCTAACAACAAAATAGGCACCGAATCTTTGAGTGATTTTAATCTCCATGCCTTACAAGGCAAACAAAAGAATATTACGGCGATTGGAACTGTTAATGAATCTATCAAAAATTAATTGGGATCTTAATACAGCAGGCAACTGGCCATCAGTTGTTAAGGTAACAATATTAGGGTTGATAGTAGTCACTACTATAACAATCGGCTTTTTTTACGATACCTTGGACGAATTATCAAGCCTAGATCGTGAAAAACAAAAAGAGCAGTCTTTTAAAATCGAATTTAAAAATAAACAAAAAACAGCCATTAATCTTAAAGAAAATCAGGAACAGTTAGCTGGAATTGAAGCTTCACTTTACGAAATGTTTCTACAACTACCTACTAAAGAAGAAGTAGCTAGTTTATTGACTGAGATCTCTCAAACAGGGCTAACTAGTGGCCTAAAATTTAAATTATTCAAACCTGACATCCCTATTGATAATGACTTTTATTCCGAACTACCCATATCGATTCAAGTTGTTGGGCGCTATGAAAATTTAGGCATGTTTATTAGCGGCTTAGCATTACTCCGTAGAATTATCACTGTACACAACATTAACATTAGCCTTGACCGTAAGGAGGGTGATTTGTTAATGAGTGCCGTCATTAAGATTTATAACGAAAGTAACTATTTTGTTCCTACGGATGGCACTAATAAAAAAAGGGATACAAAATGAGCTTCAGGTACAAGTTATTTTTCCATATCAAAAATAGTTTGTGTTTAGCTTTATTGACAGCCTGTGGCAGCAATGATTTCTCTGATTTAAATGCTTACATTTTGAATGTTAAAGCTCAACCTAAAGATTCCATTGAATTATTACCTGAAATCAACATCGTTGAAACCTTCATATTTAATCCAGAAGGTCTACGTGATCCTTTTAAACCTATAGATAAAACCCCTCAAAATAAGCTAGCAGTATTTACCACAACAGGCGGCATTCAACCGGACATAACACGTCGCAAAGAAGATTTGGAAGCGTTCCCCTTAGAGGAATTAAAAATGGTTGGCACACTAAAGATGAAATCAATCTTATGGGCTTTGGTAAAAGCGGCTGATGGCACTATTCATCGCGTTCAGATTGGTAATTATATGGGGAAAAATTTTGGGCATATAATACACATCAGCATCGGAAAAATAGAACTCATGGAAATAGTTCCTGACAAACCAGAAGCATGGAAAGAACAGCAAACATCATTGAAATTATTCGAATGATTTTTTGTAATCACCAATGAAAACCACGAAAAACAATATTATGTTGATTAATACGATAGGATTTTCATTTGTGTATAAGCTATTAGGTTTACTTATATTATTTGCCACAGGCACTACCGTTAACGCAAGTAACTTATCTATTTCTGATATCTCTTTTACTATGCACGGCGGCGACCAATTACAAATTCAAATAGATTTGACTGGAACTGCTATCAAACCTAAAGTTTTTCATACTGAAAATCCCGCACGTATCGCTTTAGATTTTATCAACGTAAAAAGCATATTAGATAAAAAGACCTACGATATTAATCAAGGCCCTGCATCCAGCCTAGTTGTAGCAGAAACAGCGAACAAAGTTCGTATTGTTGTTAATCTTCTTGAACCCACAGCCTTTAAAACTAAGATAATAGACAACAAAGTTTTACTCACTTTAAATCGCGCCCGATCTGATCGCTCAAACCTCTTTTCCAAAACACCCTCCCTAGCTAAAAACCCTCAGGCAACAGACTCAATTCCGCAACAAAGCATTAGTAATTTTGATTTTAAACGAGGCGATAAAGGTGAAGGTCGCTTGCTTGTTTATTTAGCTAATCCAAATACCTTAGCTAATTCTAAAGTAGTAGCGGGTAAAGTCATCATCAACCTAAGCAACACTCAATTACCAGAAAACTTAAGAAAAAGACTCGATGTTTCTGATTTTGGTACTCCCATTAAGTTTATAAACACGCTATCAACCCATCAAAATACACAGATCATAGTAAGCACTTTAAACGACCTTTATGATTACTCATTATTTCAATCAGAGGGTTTATTAACTATTGAATTTAGACCTTTAAATCATGATGAAAAAGAAGCATTAGATCGATCACGCGTTAAATATACTGGCGACAGATTATCATTAAATTTTCAAGATATAGAAATTCGTAGTGTAATTGCCATTCTTGCCGAATTCACCAAACAAAACGTAGTCGCTGGTGATGATGTGACCGGCAATATTACCTTAAAGCTTGATGATATACCCTGGGATGAAGCACTAGATTTTATAATGATGACCAAGGAGCTCGGCAAGTTTGAAAGCGGTAATGTAACCTTAATCTCACCACTCGATAAAATCAAAGATTATAAGAAAAAACAACAAGAAACTGCCGCCATAGTTGAACAAATAGACCCGTTAATCACGGAGTACATTAAAATCGATTATGCTAGAGCTGAAAATATTAGAAACGTGCTAAATGGCCATGACACAGGAATATTTGGTAGCTGCGGAGCGCCTCAGTTAGCTACGCAAGCTGGAACAGCCGGACAAATGAGCCAGACAGGATTAATGGGCGGCATGGGAATCATAAACCAAGGCGCCATGATACAACCTGGCTCTATAGGGCAAACAGGCACTAGCTCTCAAGAAAAAAACTCAGGCTTTGGTTTTCTTTCGTCTCGTGGTTCTACCGTAGTCGATACCAGAACCAATACCTTGATTGTCCGAGAAACTCTGAA
This sequence comes from Methylococcales bacterium, assembly GCA_003584895.1. GTDB lineage: Bacteria > Pseudomonadota > Gammaproteobacteria > Methylococcales > Methylomonadaceae > Methylobacter_C. The sequence goes on along the minus strand of QVQF01000224.1, from coordinate 13,998 downwards.
GCGCTTAGAAGATATAAAAAATCTTATTCACAAGCTTGATATTCCTGTGCGTCAAGTAATGATTGAAGCTCGAGTGGCTATTGCCAGCACTAATTTCACACAAAGCTTAGGTGTGAAGTTTGGTGCGGCTAAAACAAAAATCAATCCATTTGCAATTGGAGGCACTCTAACATCAATTTCGCCAACCACCGGCTCAACAGCGGCCAATAATAATTTACTGGTAGATTTAGGGGCTGCTGCCATAGCTGGCAGTCCTCCCGGCGCACTAGGTATGACACTAGCGAGCGGTGCAGATTACGTATTAAACCTTGAACTTCAGGCATTGCAAGCAGAGGGAAAAGCAGAATTATTATCTAATCCACGAGTAATGACTATGGATCGCTGTACTGCAGCAATGATGCAGGGAGTCGAAATTCCAGTAACCACACCTGCCGCTTTAGGTAGTCCTCCCACAACAACCTATACACCCGCTGTACTCGAACTTGACGTTACGCCACAAATCACACCCAACGGATCTGTGATTATGAATTTACTCGTTAAAAAAGATTCTCAAAACACCATCACCAACCCAATATCAGGGAACCCTGGCATTGATACTAGACAAGTAAAAACTTCAGTATTGGTCGAGGATGGAGAAACTGTCGTATTAGGTGGAGTCTATGAAAACCAAAATACCTCTGGTAAAAATAAAATCCCATTTTTCGCTGACTTGCCAGGCATTGGCTTTCTATTTACAAATTCAACGATCAATAAGATTAATACAGAATTGTTAATCTTTATCACTCCAAAAATCATTAAAAATAATGTAGAAACTAATTGATGGTTTCTACTTGGCTCAAAAAAGAGGATAATCGTGTGCTTTTAAGGTTTAATCTTAATTGTTTCAATCGAGATGTGATTTCACTGTGTGATAATTCGTTCGACTATATTGAACTCATCAACAATGGATAGATTAACTAAAACGATAGTTCTAGACAGAACTATTACATTTTAATAATGCCCTAAACGGGGAATTTTAGACCAGCACGGTATTTTGATGACAAGATCAGAGAATATATATTTAGTTGGCCTTATGGGTGCAGGAAAAACCACGATAGGTCGCCAATTGGCAAAATCACTGACAGTGCCATTTTATGACAGTGACAAAGCCATTGAAGAAAGCACTGGCGTAGACATTCCAACTATTTTTGAATTTGAAGGAGAAGAAGGGTTCAGGGATCGTGAACAAAAAATGATACAGCAACTAACCAAGCTAGAAGGTATAGTAATGGCCACGGGTGGCGGCGCTGTTTTACGTGACGAAAATCGTCGGTTATTAAAAGAAAATGGATTTATAGTTTATTTACAATGCTCTGTAGAACGCATATTGGAACGTACACGTAGAGATACTCAGCGACCTTTATTGAAAACTGAAAACCCCAGAGAACGTATAGAAACTTTATTCACAGAGCGTGAGCATCTTTATTTGTCATGCGCTGACTTCATAATTGATACCGGCACATTACAAAGTAAAACTGTGGTCAGTATGATCTTAGAAGAATATAAATCAGCTAATAGATAATATTGATGAAAACATTACAGGTAGCGCTTGGTGACCGAAGTTATCCTATTTATATAGGCTCCGGCTTACTAAACCAAGCTCAACTTTATACGCAGCATATTAAATCTAAACAAGTTATCGTCATTACCAACGCTACGATTGCGCCTTTGTATTTAGATCAGGTTCTAAATAACTTACGAGACTTTAAAGTCGAAACACTGATATTACCTGATGGTGAGCAGTTCAAAACCTTAGACTATGTCTCGCAAATATTTGATAAATTGCTAAGCTGTAAATTTAGCCGTAACGCCACATTGATCGCTTTAGGCGGTGGAGTTATTGGTGATATGGGTGGTTTCTCTGCAGCCTGTTATCAACGTGGCATCGCTTTTTTACAGATACCCACTACCCTTTTAGCTCAAGTTGATTCTTCAGTCGGGGGTAAAACTGGCGTTAATCATCCTTTGGGTAAAAATATGATCGGTGCTTTTTATCAGCCACAATGTGTTATCGCAGATGCTGATGTACTTAACACCTTAAACGATCGACAGCTATCTGCAGGTTTAGCTGAAGTTATTAAATATGGTCTTATTAGAGATATTAAGTTTTTTGAATGGCTAGAACAAAACATCGAGCTATTATTAGCTAGAGATAAGGAAGCATTAGCTTTCGCCATTGAAAGATCGTGTATTAATAAAGCCGAAATTGTCGTTGAAGATGAAACGGAAGCCGGCATTAGAGCCACACTCAATTTAGGCCATACTTTTGGTCACGCCATTGAAACAGGAGCAGGCTACGGCATCTACCTTCACGGCGAAGCGGTGGCCATTGGTACTTGCCAAGCAGCAGATCTTTCCAGAAGAAAGGGCTGGCTTACTGATGCCGATGTAGAGCGAATCATCGCCTTATTCAAAAAAGCGAATTTGCCCGTTACTCCACCTGAACAACTCGATAGTGATCGTTTTATAGATCTTATGGCTGTTGATAAAAAAAATATTGATGGAAAGATTAGGTTGATTTTATTAACAAAAATTGGAGTTGCTACCTTACCTGTCGGTATCGATACCTTATTATTAGAGCAAACTCTTAAGTCCTATGGCAGATGATACCTATTCGTATCATATAAATCAGTCCGTTATAAGTCATAAAAACTATACTTTTACCAGACTGATCAGTGAAGATAGAACTAAAAAACTCGAATTACTTAAGCACCTGCTAAATCATAGCCATCAGCCACTGGTGATTTGTGGCCCTGAAGGCATTGGGAAATCAATGCTACTAAAGGTATTACAAGAAAAAACTATGGCTAATTGGCGTTATTGCAACATAACAAACCCAGCCGACTTAAGTTTCGAAAAGTTGCAGCAGTCTATTATGCAAGCCATCAACCCAAGCTTAACTAACAAACAAAGCCCAAACTTTTCAGCTCTATTTCAGCAGCTTAATCGCCAACATAAAAAACTTATTTTAATGATTGATGACGCTGGTTTTCTAATACCAGGTCTTATTAATCAAATTATAAGGCTTGCTAAGCAATATTCTGCATTACGCGTTATTTTAGTTTTAACTCACCATGAACTAGAACTAAAAAACAACACAGACACCACTATCAATGAAGCAAGCATAATTGAAATCCCCCCCTTATCTGAGCTTGAATGCACTGAATTTTTGTATCTAATTGCCACTACTCCACAATCAGAACTCACAGTTAATGATATTAACGATGACTTAATTTCAACTGTTTATCAAGAGACCCAGGGCATTCCAGGACGGATTGCTGCCAAATTCCCAGGAAATGATGATGACAAAAATAATACTAAAGCACTAAAGTTACTTATCATTGCTGTCATCGTATTAATAGATTTAGCACTTGGTACGCAGTGGCTAAGCCATTCCAACTATAATATTAAGCGCATAGCTGTAACAGAAGAACTCGATACAACCCTTAATAAATCCTATTTTATCGACCTAGGGGTTATAAAGAAATAGTGCTCTGCACAATAAGCCATACTTAGCATGGATCCATTCACACAACTTTACCAGCCAACTCATGACAGTATTAAAAAACGACATCTTTATCAAAGCACTATTAAAACAACCCATTGATCGCACGCCCGTATGGATGATGCGTCAAGCTGGACGGTATTTACCAGAATACCGAAAAATCAGAGAGCAAGCCGGTAGTTTTTTAAATTTGTGCACTAATCCTGAGTTAGCATGTGAAGTCACCTTGCAGCCTTTACGACGCTTTGATTTTGATGCTGCTATTTTGTTCTCAGATATCTTAACGATCCCGGATGCTATGGGCTTAGGTCTTTACTTTACAGAAGGTGAAGGTCCTAAATTTAAGTATCCTATCGTTAGCGCTGCCGACATAAAGAAACTACCAATTCCTGACCCCGATACTGATTTACGTTATGTTGTTGATGCAGTGCGCTTGATTAAAAAAACCTTACAAGGTAGTGTACCCTTAATTGGCTTTTCGGGTAGCCCTTGGACTTTGGCCACGTATATGGTTGAAGGCGGCAGTAGTAAAAGCTTTCAAAAAGTGAAAGGTTTAATGTATGAGCAACCTAAACTAATGCATGAAATGCTAGATAAACTAGCATTATCTGTCGCCAATTATTTAAATGCACAAATTGAAGCTGGCGCTCAAGCGGTCATGTTATTTGATACCTGGGGCGGCATGTTGAGCTCTGAGGATTACATTGAATTCTCATTATATTACGCCAAACAAGTTCGATCTTTGCTTAAAACTGATGTCACCGGACAACAAATCCCCACTATCTTATTTACCAAAGGTGGTGGACTATGGTTAGAAGCAATGGCTGATAGCGGTTACGATGCCTTAGGGCTAGATTGGCAAACTGACATAGCAAAAGCTAGAGCCAGAGTCGGCGATAAAGTCGCGTTGCAAGGCAATATGGATCCAGTTTCTCTCTATGCGCAACCAGAAATCATTGTTGACAAGGTTAAAAGTATTTTGCATAAATACGGCAATGGCTCAGGCCATGTATTTAACTTAGGACATGGCATTTTACCGGACATTAATCCAGATCATGTTAAAGCCATGGTAGATGCCGTACATGAATTTAGTCCAGCCTATCACCGCTAAGCATTCAGGAGGTCATTATGAACTTATTAAAATCTGTTCTCGTTATTGCCTTATTTAGTACCACCGCAAGAGCCGAACCACCTAAACCGGTAGACATTACTGTTTATAGAAGTGCGAGTTGTAGTTGTTGTGGCAAATGGCTAGAGCATTTAAAAGCCAATAACTTTAATGTTAAAGACATGGCAATGGAAGACGTACTACCCATTAAACAAAAACAGGGTATTACCGATAAATTAGCCTCTTGTCATACCGCCTTAGTCGGTGACTATGTCATTGAAGGACATGTGCCCGCTAACGACATCATGAAACTACTAAAATCTAAACCTAAAGTAATCGGCCTAGCCGTTCCTGGCATGGTAAACGGATCACCCGGCATGGAAATGGGTGAGCATAAAAATGCTTATGAAGTAGTAAGTTTTGATAAAGATCAAAAAATGGCTGTATTTAGTAGTTATCCAGAATCTAAATAATGCCTAAAACCTAATATCGGTTGGGATGCTAAATTCGCACCCAACCTAATTCTGCAGGCCCACTATTTACTAAGGAAAGAGTGCAAAGCAAATCCATGACCTAAATATTGCACTCAATCTCCCACCTACTCTATGATTAACGCTATTTATTGCTCCTAGAAATACCAGCGTATTTGAATCTACTCGCCGAACTAAGTTATCACCAAAACCTATGGATAACTCTGTGGATGAAGGCTTTATAGACACGCTAATGTTATAATTTTTATCTATGTTACCTAAATGCGATAAAACTGCTAGCCAAACTACTTGACCACCACACTCAGCCCTATATAACCCTTCGGCAAAGTGGCAAGATGCACACTAGAGCTATCAAGAGCAGCCTTCTAGCTATTATCCGACTTCTTGAACGACTATGGGATCATTTGAGGTCTGTCGGTGACTCACCAGCACCTCGCAAGGATCATAGAAAACCCCAGATGGAAAAATGGGCTAGGTGAAAACGACCTATTTAGGCATCTACCATAGTCATTGAGCAGTCAGAAATGCACATTGGATCTCTCATGATGCCTCAAAATCGGCTACAGGAGTTCACTACAAGATATAAGGCGGTCACCCAGACCAACAAGACGCTCCTTGAGAGACTCAGAATTAACAGAAAAGTGACGTTTGAGTTGAATATCATCTACGCCCCTTATTCAAAAGGAGGATACAGGGATGGAGGATAAATAAAGCTCTAAATTTTATATCTAACGATGAAACCCTAGCTTAGCTTGCAGAAGAAGCAGTCCAAGCTAGGTTAAATTATTCAGTTACACAACCACTTACGCACAAAAAGCTTCAACCCGCGTCAAGATACTAGGTGCATCTAAGCCACAAATTGCTAGCAATTCTTCGCGTGTGCCTTGTTCTACAAAGCTATCGGGTAAACCGATATTTAAGACTGGCATGAGTATGCGCTGAGCTTGTAGGAAATTATTAACGGCACTGCCGGCACCACCAGAGATGACGTTTTCTTCTATCGTAACCAAGACATCATAGCTTTTGGCTAGTTCTAGTAATAATTGTTCATCTATAGGTTTGATAAAACGCATATTAACGACAGTTGCGTTCAGTTGTTTACCTACGCTTAAGGCCGGTGTGACCATGCTACCCCAGGCCAATATAGCAATACGACTACCTTGATGACGAATTTCAGCCTTACCGATAGGGAGTGCGTCTAAATCGGCTTTTACAGTTACACCAGGGCCTTTTCCGCGAGGATAACGCACCGCAGCTGGACCTTCATGCAAGAATCCTGTCGTCAGCATTTGCCGGCATTCGTTTTCATCAGCGGGTGCCATGATCAGCATATTAGGAATACAGCTTAAATAACTGTAATCAAAACTACCGGCATGAGTCGGGCCATCGGGGCCGACTAATCCTGCGCGATCTAAAGCAAATAACACATCTAGATTTTGCAGAGCGACATCATGTATGAGTTGATCATAACCGCGCTGTAAAAAAGTCGAGTAAATGGCCACCACGGGTTTGGCACCTTGACAGGCTTGACCAGCGGCCAGCGTTACCGCATGTTGTTCAGCAATGGCGACATCAAAATATCGTTTGGGGTACTGTTCTGAAAACTTAACTAAGCCAGAACCTTCGCGCATCGCTGGAGTAATACCTAATAGACGTTCATCTTTAGCGGCCATGTCGCACAACCAACTACCAAATACTTCGGTGTATGTAGGATGGATAGAGGCTGTCGATTTAGGCAGGCTATCTTTGCTAGGGTCAAATGCCGGTACACCATGATAAGCCAAAGGATCTTTTTCGGCAGGCGCATAGCCTTTGCCTTTTTTAGTGACGATATGTAAAAACCGTGGACCAGAAATGGCTTTGAGATTTTCTAAGGTCGGCACCAGCATATCTAAATCATGACCATCAATGGGGCCAATGTAATTAAAACCCAGTTCTTCAAACAAGGTGCCAGGCACGATCATGCCTTTCATGTGTTCTTCAGTCTTACGTGCTAATTCCCAAACGCTAGGTACTTTACTTAAGGCTTTTTTACTTTCTTCACGTATCGAGGAATAAAACTTGCTCGATAAGATTTTAGTTAAATAATTATTGAGCGCGCCTACGGGTGGCGAAATCGACATATCATTGTCGTTTAAAATAACCAGTAAATTAGCATCAATAGAGCCGGCATGATTCATGGCTTCAAAAGCCATACCTCCGGTAATGCTGCCATCACCAATAATGGCGACCATCTGCTTATCTTCACCTTTTAATTCAGAGGCAATGGCCATGCCTAAGGCCGCACTAATCGATGTACTCGAATGGCCGACACCAAAGGCATCATATTCACTTTCAGCACGATTAGGAAAAGCAGAGACACCATCGCGCGTACGGATAGTGGTCATTCTATCCTTACGGCCGGTTAATATTTTGTGTGGATAGGCTTGATGACCTACATCCCAGACTAATTGATCAGAGGGGGTATCAAAGACATAATGTAGCGCCACCGTCAGTTCAACGGTACCTAGACCTGCTGAAAAATGACCACCGGAAATACTCACGGTATGCGTCAAATAATCGCGCAACTCTTTAGCCAAGGGCTTTAATTGATCTTTACTTAGCTTACGCACATCAGCGGGGCTGTTGATGGCCTCCAATAAAGGATAATTACCTGATTTATTCATTTATAAGTCGATTCCTTGGGTCAGCACGCAATCTATGACACTCACAATTAAGATATAGATCATCCAGTTATTGACCGCGTGATGATCTAGTATAGCCAATTTCAACTGAGGAGATTGTCTGGTTTATTAAGCAATAGTTAATTATCCAGACTAAATCCCAAGTAAGCAAGTTGGTAATTAATGATTACGCTGAATAATATACAGTGATAAGTCACGTAACAAATCAGCCTCTGCACCAAAAGCACTTAAATTGTGCAAGGCCATATCATGAAGTTCCAGGGCTTTTTGTTTGGCTCCTGCCATACCCAACAGCGCTGGATAAGTTGGTTTATTATTATCCTTATCTTTACCCTGTGTTTTACCTAAGGTAGCCGTATCGCTTTCTTCATCGAGAATATCATCCTTAACTTGGAAAGATAAGCCTATGCATTTAGCATAATTATCCAGCTTAGTGGCCACTATCGGATCGACATCACCCTTAGCCAATGTCGCCATAGTGACACTGGCGCGAATTAAAGCCCCTGTTTTATGTATGTGCATATTTTCAAGTTCAGGCAACGTTAATTGCGTACCGACTGACTCTAAATCAATAGCTTGACCGCCCACCATACCCTGAGAACCGCTGGCCTTGGTTAAAGCAACAATCATCTTCAAACGACCTTCGGGTGTAGCATTGATACTTGGATCATGAGCCAATACTTCAAAAGCAAGGGCTTGCAGAGCGTCACCCGCTAAAATAGCGGTGGCTTCATCGAAAGCAACGTGAGAAGTCGCTTTACCACGCCTAAGATCATCATCATCCATAGCAGGTAAATCATCATGTATCAAAGAATAAACATGTATAAACTCAACCGCACAAGCAGGGCCATCGAGTGCTTCTTGTGCGATACCCAATGCCTTTCCTGCACAATAGGTCAACATCGGGCGCATACGTTTACCACCTTCCAAAACGCTGTAACGCATCGCTTGATGCAGCCTTTGTGGCAATATAAGTTCGTTAGGTAAACGTTCGTCCAACGCTCTTTCGACACGGTTTTGACAAAGACTGAAATATTCTTTTAATGCATTACTCATCGGTGAAGGGCTCCAAGCTGTGATTGCCGTTTTTTTCTAATAAAATTTGAACTTTCTGCTCAGCTTCTTGCAAAGCTTTTTGACAGACTCGAGTCAGTGTAACTCCACGCTCAAAAGACTTTAATGACTCTTCTAAAGAAACATCGCCTTGCTCCAACTGATTAACGAGTTGTTCGAGCTCTGCAAGTGAGTCTTCAAATGAAGCCGTAGTTTTCTTTCTCGTCATGGTGTTGTTTTTAGTGGGGTATAAAATATTCCGGCATTATATAGGAAATCAGACAACTATACTTTAAGCAGTCATCCTTACTGACAATCAATATATTGCGTTGGCTTGGTTTATCTTATTTCAACCCAACGCATATAAAAGAAAAGGGGGCTACAATTCTCTAGTCGCACTAAATTTAATGTCTGGCCAGCGCTCTTCAGTCAATTGCAGATTCACTCGGCTATTGGCTAAATAAACCAAATAACCACCACCATCTTCGGCTAAGTTTTCAAACGCCTTTCTCTTGAACTCCTCCAACTTAGCTGGGTTCTCTGAACTCACCCAGCGCACCGTAGAAATCGCAATCGTGTCATAAACACATTCAACGTTATATTCACCTTTAAGTCGAAAAGCGGTGACATCAAACTGCAAAATACCCACAGCACCCAAAATCAAATCATTATTCTTTAAAGGCTTAAATAACTGAGTAGCGCCCTCTTCTGTTAACTGCACCAAGCCTTTTTGTAGGGCTTTCGCTCTTAACGGATCTTTTAAGATCACACGGCGAAATAGTTCTGGCGCAAAATAAGGAATACCACCGTACTTAAGCGTTTCACCTTGTGTAAAGGTATCACCGACTTGAATAGTTCCATGATTATGTAAACCAATAATGTCGCCAGGATAAGCTTCTTCTACGCTTTTTCGGGTATCCGCCTGAAAAGTGATGGCGTTAGCAACTTGCACGCTTTTACCTAAACGCACATGATAAACCTTCATGCCTTTATCAAATTTACCCGAACACACCCTTAAAAAAGCGACTCTGTCCCTATGTGAAGGGTCCATATTAGCCTGAACTTTAAAGACAAAGCCGGTAAATTTATCTTCCGTAGGATTCACTTCCCGTTGCTCTGCGGCTCTAGGTCTAGGTGACGGTGCATATTCAGCAAAAGCATCGAGTAATTCAATAATACCGAAATTATTAATAGCCGAACCAAAAAATACCGGTGTTAACAGACCGGCTAAATAATCTTCTAGATTAAATTCATGGCTAGCACCTTTGACTAAGTCGATCTCTTCACGTAATTCTTCAGCCTGATCATTCAGCAATTCATCAAGCTTGGGATTATGTAAGCCTTTAATCACTTCGGCTTCGGCAATTTTGCCACCGTGCTGCGCACTAAATAAATGAATTTCATCTTTATAAAGATGGTAAACACCCTTAAAACGCTTACCCATACCAATCGGCCAGGTCATAGGCGCACATTTGATATTTAATACGGTCTCAACCTCATCCAATAGCTCAATAGGTTCACGCCCTTCCCTATCGAGTTTATTAATAAACGTTAATATAGGCGTGGTGCGCAAGCGACAAACTTCCATCAATTTAATGGTGCGTTCTTCAACACCTTTGGCAACGTCTATCACCAACAAAGCAGAGTCTACCGCTGTTAAAGTACGATAGGTATCTTCAGAAAAATCTTCATGACCAGGCGTATCGAGTAGATTAATAATGCAATCATTATGTTCAAACTGCATCACCGAGGTCGTCACCGAAATACCCCGCTCTTTTTCCATTTCCATCCAGTCAGAAGTCGCATGACGCGCCGCTTTTCTGCCCTTTACTGAACCGGCTAATTGAATAGCACCCCCAAACAATAAGAGTTTTTCGGTAATGGTCGTTTTACCCGCATCGGGGTGAGAAATAATAGCGAAGGTACGGCGTCGCTGTAATTCTGAAAGGTTTTCTGACATGCTGTGAGTGATAGACTGAATTTACATAAAGCCGCGAATTATAACTTATTATTAGAGGCCATGTTTTTTCAATCATGATATCGCCTAGAGTATCTAAGCTTACTGTTACTAAACTCATTGCAGCTAGACTATAAATCTCGTCTCGCTGCACATTACCCTATATCATACACATACCTGTTTACGTACGACTACTCATACAAAAAAAACCATGCACCGCTTAAGAAACAATATTCGTGATATTCATGACTTTCCAAAACCCGGCATTATTTTTAAAGACATTACACCGCTAGTAAAAGATCCTGCGGCATTAAGATTGGCGGTTCATCAGCTACTTCAGCCTTTTTTAGGTAGAGATATAACTGCTGTCGCAGGAATGGAAGCTAGGGGATTTATTTTTGGCTCACTCATCGCATGGGAACTAGGCTTACCCTTCGTGCCATTAAGAAAGCCAGGCAAACTCCCTTACGAAGTCCAAAGCGTAGAATATGATCTTGAGTATGGCTCAGCCTCTTTAGAGGTACACAATGATGCTTTCAGCGCTAATGATCGCATTTTGTTAATTGATGATTTATTGGCTACCGGCGGCACTGCAAAAGCAAGCTGCGAATTGGTTGAAAAATTAGGAGCGACTGTTGAAGCTTGCGCTTTTGTAGTTGAACTGGATTTTTTAGATGGCCGAAAAAAACTCGGTGATTATGAGGTTCATAGTGTATTGCACTATTGATCATAATTTGTTGATGGTAGTGATTAATCAATGACCATGAAAGCTTCAGATTTCCAATCTAGCGCAAACTAGAGCTTGCCGCAGCTGAATTCCCAAGCAAACTTGGGAATTCAGCGAAAATATATTATTTTTGTAGTGGCGCTGAAAGCTCTAACTTATGCTTAGCTTTTGTTTCATCCTGACGGGCTGACGGGCCTTTAGCACTAACCTCTTTAGCTCCAGAATATAGCTCATCTAAATCATCACCAAAATCCATGGATGATTCGGATTTACCATCGGTTGCTAAATTATTGCGCCACTGTAAAAAAGATTCACGAGTAAATACGTAAGGGTCTAATGAGGCTTCATCAATAAACTTAAGCGCACCTTCTGCAGTAGCACGAGTATTCAATAAAGAAACCAACTGTATTGGCATGCCTAAGTAAGACGACGGATTAGCCGCCACATCAAAAGCAGAGCCCGGAATACCCCGCATCGTTGAAGGGCCAATAATAGGAAGCACTAAATAGGAACCCGTAGGCACTCCCCAAACAGCCAATGTTTGATCAAAATCCTCAATATTTAAATCTAAGCCCGTATCTGTTGCTACATCAACGAAACCACCTAAACCCAAGGTGCTATTCAGCAATAAACGCCCACTATCACGAGCACCTTGCATAAATTTAGCCTGCAAAGCATCATTGACAATGACGTTAATATTTTTAAGGTTATTAAAGAAATTAAAAACACCTGTACGCGCAAACTGTGGCGTGATCTTGTTGTAAACGTTAGAAACTGGAGCTGCAAGATAATCATCTAACTTATCGTTAAAAACATACATGGCTCTATTAACATTTTCATAAGGATCTACCTTATTAGCAGCATTCTCTGCACTACCGGTTGTTGCACAACCAGCCAAAGTAATCGTCATGACTAAGATTGCGCTGGATACTCTTAAGGAGATTCTTATCGATGATATAACGTTAATGGGGCTCTTAATTGGCATACGCTCTTAGCTTATAATTTTGAATAACTATCTATTTTTTCGTTAATTTTGGTCATTAAGACATCAAAACCTTCACGTTGTAATATAGTGGTATATTCAGATCTTTTCAAGGCCAAATCACTTACGCCGTTAGCAATAATATTTATAATGCGCCAGCTATTACCTTTTTCTTTAAGCATATAGTCAAATTTAACAGGTTTATCATTAGGTATTTCAAGGTGACTATGGACAACTACACCGCCCCTTGTCGTCTCCTCTTCCGAATCAAACCCAAAAGATTCCCCTGAATAATCTTTAAAGTTATGCGCATAAGATGAAATGCTTAAACGTATAAAAATATCAGTCAACTTTTGCTGTTGATCTTCAGATAGTTTTTCCCATTCTTTACCGACTACGATACGAGCAATTTTAGTTAAATCATGGCTATTGGATATAGGCTCAGATAACTTTTCATATCGACCAGCATAACCCAATTTCTTGCCATCTTTCATAACGGCAATCAACTCTGACTGAAATTTCTCAACAACTTGTTTTGCTGTTAAGCCTACTTCATCCTGTGCAAAAACTACAGATGTTGTCAGCATAGACATTATCAAAACAACAACTAGCTTTATATTTTTTAAAATCACAATGCTATCCTTATAACAAAGCTGCGCATGCGCTATTTTATTTAACATGGGAGAAACGAATTTTATATTTTGAACGCTAGCAAGAAATCGCCATTCATAAGTTTTAACTAAATCTTTATCTGCTAAAACACTCAGCCATTGGCTAGTGCTTTAGCTAATAAAATGCTAGGCGATATTAATTAATCAATCACTCAACTCGAATAGGAATACCCGCAAGCGTTGATAAAGGCGCTTCAACATATACTGGAGTTGGCTCAGGAACCATATCACCTTCAGTTTTTGGACCTCTAATAGACGTCCACAAGGCTTTTAACGGATGCTTTAGCATATCTTCGACGGCTGTCGCCTCATAACCACAATGAGCCATACAGCTTGCGCACTTAGGATTATTAACGTTACCATATTTTTCCCAGGGTGTGGTATCAAGTAGCTCTTGAAAACTAGCCGCATTGCCTTCATCCGCTAGTAAATAACAAGGCTTTTGCCAGCCAAATACATTTCTAGTTGGATTACCCCAAGGCGTGCATTCATAATTTTGATTGCCGGCTAAATAATCAAGATACAGTGATGAATGGTTTAATTTCCATTTGCGATTCTTTCCGATTCTAAAAATGCCTCGAAATAAATCTTTAACATCTTTGCCCTTAATAAATACATCTTGAGCAGGCGCACGCTCATAACTGAAGCCAGGTGCAATAGTTACGCCTTCTACGCCCAATTCCATTGCATAATCTAAAAACTCTGAAACTTCTTGAGCATTTTCACCTTGAAAAAGAGTGCAATTCACAGTGACTCTAAAGCCCTTTTCTAATGCCAATTT
>QVQF01000072.1 GCA_003584895.1 Methylococcales bacterium | reverse complement strand
CGGATAAATGCCGCCTGTTCATTCGCCCATGAAATGATATCAGTTTCATATCTTTGCATTAAAAACCTCTACATCTGTATCACTAGGTAAATTGGCACTTTAGCACTAATATTAAATAGTGGCTAATCAAGCTAATGTAAATACTAGGGTTTATATTGCTGTCGCAATTAATCATTCACTATCTCATTTAAGACACCATCGGTTCAATTCCTGAGCCGCTTTTAATGATTTCTAAGCTGCCTGTGCGGCAGTGAACCAGGATCTAGCGTTTAGGCGTGACTTTGATGCTTTCTAAGCTGCCTGTACGGCAGTGAACGAACCTTAAATCCATTGGTTATATTTTCAATATTTCTAAGCTGCCTGTACGGCAGTGAACGAAACGGGCGAAATGATAGCCTCAAATCTTATTTTCTAAGCTGCCTGTACGGCAGTGAACTCAGGTACCGGAGTCGGTTGAATCGCCCAGTTTTTCTAAGCTGCCTGTACGGCAGTGAACACGCATACCACGCCCAGCCATTTGAACGTAAATTTCTAAGCTGCCTGTACGGCAGTGAACCTCAAAGCCTGGGTTAGTTGTTATGCCTTGCTTTTCTAAGCTGCCTGTACGGCAGTGAACTTTATTAAACTCAAGATAATCATCCATTGTAATTTCAATGGCGTGGAAAAACTTACAACAAACAACATGGATTGATGCGATGCTGATTGAGCCTGAGGCTTTAAAAGAGCTAGACGATGTTCATGAGCTTATTGACTGGTCAAGAATTGAAAGTTTACTGATTGGGCTTCATTCCAGTCCTCGCGGCGAAAAGGCTTGGCCACCTTTAATGAATATAAATACCTTTCCTAAGTATAGTTAAGTAGGCTGGATAAATAACGAACCCCAACATTGATGCCGGATGCGCGTTGCTTATCCAGCCTACGGGTCTTGTTTGATGCAGCACCTTCATAGACATACCCTATATTACTGAAGTATTTTACCCATCTTGAAAATAATTCAAACTCTAGCGAATAAATTAGTTGCTTTCAGTTTTTGCCTATGCAATACTCTTGGTCAGCATAATTTACAACCTAGATAAAAGGTACGACTTAAAACCTTTTTATCTACTTTACCGAAACATACTGACTATATACATTATGTTTCGTCGCAATTACTGTCATTAAACAAGACGCTGATTCGACACGTAGAATGTGCAGCAAAAACATAAGATATTCAGTGTAAACACACGTATTCAATTGAAAACATAAGATGCCCAATGGAAACACATGTTCTCACTTGAAAACACATGAAGTCCAGTGGAATCAGATGCTCTCACTTGAAAACACATGAAGCCCAGTGGAAACACATGTTCTCACTTGAAAACACATGAAGCCCAGTGGAAACACATGTTCTCACTTGAAAACACATGATTCCCAGTGGAAACACATGTTCTCACTTGAAAACACATGATTCCCAGTGGAAACACATGTTCTCACTTGAAAACACATGAAACCCAGCGTAAGCGCACGTTTTCGCGTGAAAACACAAGATACCCAGTGGAAGCTTATGTAACCGACTGATACCGATTCCAACAGGAATAAACTACTAATCAACTTTTACCGCTGCCCGCTATTAGCAGATCATGGATGACGTTTGTCGCTTGTATCCGAAGAAAAGACCGCGCAACCTTGCTAAGTCTTTTTATTTATCCTGCCACTTAGAGGCTCTATAATGAAAAAACCGAAAGTTACCCTAGATTTTATGAGGTTTGCGCCAGTCAATAAGGCTAGCCACTATCATTCTGTTATTGATCACATGAGCAATAACCCACTGTTCCCAGTGCCCGATGCGAGCCTAATTGATGCTCAAAAAGCCGTCGATGCCTTAGATAAGGCTATTATGGCAGCCACAGATGGTGGCCACCTCGCCATATCTGCCCTGAATGATGCGGTAGCATCAGCTGATGCAGTGTTTCGTATTTTAGCCGCTTATGTAGAGCGCATTGCCCTAGGTGATGAAACTAGTATTTTAAGTAGTGGCTTTCACTTTTCAAAACAACCGGCACCCAGAAACAAAGAAATCTTAGTCGCTAAAGATGGTTCCCATTCTGGCTCAGTACTCTTAGATACACTAAGGGTCGATAGAGGCGTGACTTATGTTTGGCAAATGTATAAAGGCAAGCTCCCAGACAATGACAGTGATTGGATTCAAATAGGTATAACGACCCAAACAAGCTTTGAAATCAATAATCTACTTATCGCCAATATCTATTATTTTCGCGTGGCAGCTGTCACACCCGATGGCATACAAGACTTTTGTGCGCCAGTCATGAAAGTAGTGCAGTAGTCAGCCATGTAGGGACAGGTCGCGACCTGTCCCTACGCTTGGCTTATCCAGCTTACTGATCACTGCCCACAGTTAAGCGAAAATAGTTTGTGTGGAGTGCTGAGCGTCAGCTCAGCGTTTTAAAACAGCTGAAGCTGTTTTACTCCAAGCACACAAGCGTCCTGCCCCTACTCTCGGCGAGTTAGCCAAGCTGGGGCTTGGCGTTCCCATTAGTGACGACCACACCAAAATAAAGCCAAAAACATTACGAATATTGACAAAATACTAGTGAGTCTGATACTTTGCCTTGCTAGCACTCCATTAAGTAGAGTGCTAATTTTGTTTTTAGAGGCATGCGTGGCTAATAATACTTTGGATTTAAATGAACGGTCGTTACAGTTATTAAAAACACTGGTCGAACGCTATATTAGTGATGGCCAACCTGTTGGCTCTAGACTGCTATCAAAAGACTCTGCCTTAAATTTAAGCCCTGCCACTATTCGTAATGTGATGGCTGATCTTGAAGACTTAGGATTAGTGCATTCACCCCATACTTCTGCCGGACGTATACCGACTTCCAGTGGCTATCGTTTGTTTGTCGACAGTTTGCTAACCGTTAAGCCTTTAGATAATCAAGAGCTATCACGATTGCATCAAAACTTATCCGCCAAGGATGATGACAATCAAATGATTGGTGTTGCCTCAAGATTACTGGCTGAAATAACCCAGATGGCGGGAATTGTTACCCTGCCCCGAAGAGAATTAACCTGCTTACGCCATATTGAATTTTTACCCTTATCTCATCAGCGTGTACTGGTTATTTTTGTGACCAATGAACAGGAAGTTCATAACAAAGTTATTTCTTCTGAAAAAAATTTTAGCGCCTCCGAATTACAACAAGCGGGTGCCTACCTTAATTCAATTTATTGTGGTCAAAGCTTGGATGCGGTTCGTAGTGCAGTTTTAAAAGAACTACAAGTAGATCAAGAACGCATGAATCAAGCCATGCTTGATGCTATAAAAATGGCGCAACTTGCTTTTGAAAGCAATGATAACAAAGATGATTATGTACTAACAGGTGAAACTAACTTGATGGGCTTTTCTGAGCTATCAGGCAGAAATCATTTAAAGCAAATCTTTGATGCTTTTAGTCAGAAGCAAGACATTATTCATTTATTAGACCAATCTATGAAAGCCGATGGCGTACAGATTTTTATTGGTGAAGAATCTGGCTATCAAGTCTTTGAACAATGCAGTCTAGTGACCTCCTCCTATTCTGTTAATAACGAAATCGTCGGCGTGCTCGGCGTCATTGGCCCCACTAGAATGGCTTATGAAAAGATCATTCCCTTTGTCGATGTGACCGCAAAATTATTAGGCGCAGCCTTGAATCCCAAAACAACGACCCCATGATAGGTAGCTATTCTTTTGGTTTGTTTATACCTTTACAATTAATTTAAGGAATTATAAAAATGAGTATTGATCAGGAAACACCTGAGTCGCAGATTGACGCTGAATTTGAAAACAGTGTAGTTAATGATGAACATCCGCACACTGAAGTGGCTGAACATGAATATACACTTGAAGAACTTAAAGTAGAGCTGATCAAAGCTCAGGAAAAAGTACATGAAAATTGGGACAAAGCGATACGTACCCAAGCTGAAATGGAAAATCTGAAAAGAAGAACTCAAAAAGACTTAGAAGATGCCCATAAGTTTGCTTTAACTAATTTTGCCAAAGAAATCATACCCGTGTTCGATAGCTTAGTATTAGGCTTGCAAGCAGCGACAGGCGATAGCGAAGAGGTACAAAAATTTCGTGAAGGCAGTGAACTGACTATAAAACAATTCGAAGCACTGTTTACTAAGTTTAAAATCGAAGCAGTTGATCCAATGGGCGAAGTTTTTAACCCTGAACAACATCAAGCGATGATGATGCAGGTTATAGAAAATGCAGTACCCAATACTGTCGTTAACGTCTTTCAAAAAGGTTATCTATTAAATGGTCGTTTATTACGACCCGCTATGGTAGTGGTTGCAAAACCTGCAGAAAAATCACCTGAAATAGATGAACAGGCTTGAACAATATAAAACAGTCCCCATATTCACAATAACTTTAACAACTTAAACAAATTCAAGTCTGGAGCATTCAATGGCTAAAATAATTGGTATAGATTTAGGAACAACAAACTCATGTGTTGCTGTATTAGAAAACGGTGTCGCTAAAGTAATTGAAAACAGTGAAGGTGCAAGAACGACTCCTTCTATTATTGCCTTTAGCAGTGATGATGAAGTTTTAGTAGGCCAATCAGCAAAACGTCAAGCTGTCACCAACCCAAAAAACACTCTGTTCGCTATTAAGCGTTTGATTGGCCGTCGTTTTAAAGATGACGCGGTACAAAAAGACATTAAAATGGTGCCTTATGCGATCGTCGAAGCAGAAAACGGTGATGCCTGGGTAGAAGTTCATGGCAAGAAAATGGCTTCACCAGAAATTTCAGCACGTATTTTAATGAAGCTGAAAAAAGATGCAGAAGCTTATTTAGGTGAAGAAGTCACTGAAGCGGTTATTACGGTTCCTGCTTATTTTAATGACTCACAACGTCAAGCCACTAAAGATGCAGGCCGTATTGCTGGATTGGAAGTAAGACGTATTATTAACGAACCTACTGCCTCTGCATTGGCGTTCGGTATGGATAAGCCTAAAGGCGACACCAAAATTGCTGTTTATGATTTAGGTGGCGGTACTTTTGATATTTCTATTATCGAAATCGCTGAAATTGATGGCGAACATCAATTTGAAGTATTATCAACCAATGGTGATACTTTCTTAGGTGGTGAAGATTTTGACTCAAGAGTCATTGAATTTCTAGCTGCAGAATTTAAAAAAGACAGTGGCGTAGATGTTCATAACGATCCTTTAGCATTGCAACGTTTGAAAGAAGCGGCTGAAAAAGCTAAGATTGAATTATCATCTAGCCAACAAACTGACGTTAACTTACCTTACATTACTGCTGATGCCTCTGGCCCTAAGCATTTAAATGTTAAATTGACTCGGGCAAAACTAGAGTCTTTAGTTGAAGAATTGATTAATCGCACTAAAGGCCCTTGTGAAATGGCGCTTAAAGATGCGGGCCTTAAAGCTTCTGAAATCAATGATGTTATTTTGGTAGGCGGTCAAACCCGTATGCCGAAAGTACAAGAAATGGTTAAGAGCATTTTTGGTCAAGATCCTCGTAAAGACGTTAACCCAGACGAAGCGGTTGCTTTAGGTGCTGCGATTCAAGCGGGTGTTTTATCAGGCGATGTTAAAGATGTCTTGTTATTAGACGTCATTCCATTATCGCTAGGTATTGAAACAATGGGTGGCATCTTAACTAAGTTAATCGAGAAAAATACTACGATTCCAACGAATGCTTCTCAAGTATTTTCTACTGCAGACGATAATCAAACAGCTGTTACTATTCATGTATTGCAAGGCGAACGTGAAAAAGCCGCCGCTAATAAATCATTGGGCCGTTTTGATTTAGCTGACATTCCACCTGCATCACGAGGAGTGCCACAAATTGAAGTGTCTTTTGATATTGATGCTAATGGTATTTTGAACGTATCGGCTAAAGATAAAGCTACAGGTAAAAAACAATCTATTGTTATTAAAGCCTCAAGTGGTTTATCTGATGATGAAGTTGATCGTATGATTAAAGATGCTGAAGCTCATGCTGATGAAGATCGTAAATTGACTGAATTAGTCCATGCTCGCAATCATGCGGACGGAATGATTCATGCCACTGAAAAATCTTTAAAAGAATTAGCTGACCAAGTTGGCACTGATGAAAAAACCAGCATTGAAAGCGCGATTGAAGCGTTAAAAGAAGCTATTAAAAGTGATGATAAAGAAGCCATTGAAGCTAAAACCAATGATTTAACTGAATTATCAGGCAAACTGGCTGAACGTGTCTATGCACAAAAATCAGGATCCGAAGCGAGTGAAGAGCATCATGGAGGTGCTTCATCTGCGCAACATGCAGACGATGATGGCATTGTTGATGCTGAGTTTGAAGAAATAAAAGACGACGACAAAAAATAAGTTAGCTTAATATAGCCCAGCATTCTTGAGTACTCTCAAGGATGCTGGATTTAAAGCTGCACAGCAAATAAGGGTTAATCAGACCACTATTTGCTGTGCGGCTTTAGTCTTTTTACGGAAAGACTCTAGGAACGAATACAACAACATCCCGCACTCGCTTTCTAAGTTGCGGTATCTTTATAACATCGCAGCAATGCTTTATCTCCTGAATAATCCTCAGGAGCGGATTGAAAAATGGCAACCAAAGAAGATTTTTATAAACTGCTCAACATCGATAGAAACGCTAGTGATGCAGAGATCAAGAAAAGCTATCGTAGTTTGGCGATGAAATTTCATCCCGATAGAAATGCTGACAATCCCCAAGCTGCTGAAGTTAAATTCAAACAAATTAAAGAAGCTTACGAAGTTTTATCAGACCCCAAAAAACGCTCAGCCTATGATCAATTCGGTCATGCCGGCATTGATCAATCTATGGGCGGAAGACCTGGCGGCTTTAGTGGCGGCGAAGGCTTCAGCGATATTTTTGGCGATGTCTTCGGTGATATATTCGGTGGCGGCGGCAATGGTAGACAACGTAGCAACGTACAACGCGGTTCTGATTTACGCTACAACTTGGAATTATCTTTAGAAGAAGCAGTTGCCGGAACAGAAACCAAAATACGTATACCTGTCCTAGTTGGCTGCGGCGAATGTAAAGGTTCTGGAGCCAAAAAAGGTTCTAGCCCTGTCATTTGTACAACCTGTCATGGCCACGGCCAAGTCAGAATGCAACAAGGTTTCTTCTCTGTACAGCAGGCCTGCCCTACTTGCCGAGGAACTGGCAAGCAAATTAAAGATCCTTGTAATGAATGTCATGGTCAAGGCCGTGTTCAAGAAAATAAAACTCTGTCTGCAAAAATACCAGCAGGCGTTGATACCGGCGATCGTATACGCTTAGCCGGCGAAGGCGAAGCAGGAGAACGTGGCGGCCCATCCGGTGATTTGTATATTGAGATCCAAGTAAAAGATCACGCTATCTTTACCCGTGATGGTGCAAACTTATACTGTGAATTACCGATCAGTTTTGCTACGGCTTGCTTAGGTGATGCCATACAAGTACCTACGTTAGATGGTGAAGTTAAGCTAACGATCCCACCTGAAACACAAACCGGAAAATCATTTCGTCTACGTGGCAAAGGTGTTAAACAGGTCAGAGGTGGTGCGATTGGCGATTTGCTATGCAAAGTGCGTGTTGAAACCCCAGTGCAATTAACTAAAGATCAAAAAGCCCTCATAGAAAAGCTACGAGAATCATTATCCAGTGGTGGTAAGCAGCACAGCCCACAAGAACACACCTGGATTGATGGCGTCAAAAACTTTTTTGATAAACTAACAGGCTAAATCATGATACGTATTGCTATAGTGGGCGTATCCGGTCGCATGGGAACCGTGCTCTGCAAAGCAGCAGAACAAGCTAATGAAACCACATTAGCAGCGGCTATTTCTAGGCCTAATAGTCTTTCAATCGGTAAAGATGCCGGTGAATTATCAGGCCTTGGTACTCTAGGTATCAAGGTAGTCGATGATTTAAGTTCTGTTATTGATGACTTTGATGTATTGATAGACTTTACGCGCCCTGATGACTCCATGGTCATCATCGAGCAATGCCAAAAAGCGGGCAAACAAATAGTCATAGGCACCACCGGTTACAGTGACGCACAAAAATCGGTGATTGCTGAGGCGGCTAAAGACATAGCCATCGTATTGGCTCCCAATATGAGTGTAGGTGTGAATTTAGCACTTAATTTGCTGGCATTAGCGGCAAAAGTGATGGGGGGCTATACCGATATAGAAATCATTGAAGCGCATCATCGCCATAAAGTAGATGCACCTTCAGGCACTGCCTTACGCATGGGTGAAGTCATCGCCGATGCTTTAGGACAGGACTTAAAAGACTGTGCCATTTACGGCCGTGAAGGTATTACTGGCGAACGAGACAGAAAAACCATCGGTTTTTCTACCATACGCGCGGGTGATATTGTCGGTGACCACACTGTTATGTTTGCCGACGAAGGCGAGCGTTTAGAAATCACTCACAAAGCCACTAGCCGCATGACTTTTGCCAATGGTGCGGTAAGAGCCGCAATCTGGTTAAAAGACAAGCCCAACGGGCTTTATGATATGCAGGATGTTTTAGGCCTTTCGATTTAAGCCCGGTAGATAATCTGTTCAAAATCCGAATGCCGGTCAGGGCTTATAACCGCGATCGAAATTTTTGAATATTTATATAACTTTCAAAACGCTAGTAACGGGGTTACAAACCCCGTTACGCTTAGTATCACTAGTTCAATACAACAAAAAAGCTGATCGTTCTTGTTCCCAAGTTAACTCATCAGCTCTCGCTAAAAACTCTAAGTCCTCAGAGACAGCATTCGTATCATCCACCCACTCCCGTAATAGCGTAGAGCCATTAATAACATCTATCGCTAATTTATCTAGTTCATATTCATAAGGAAAATCACGCCATAAAGGATAATCAGGCTGCTGTAGTCGTAAGGCTTTAAAGGCCAGAGCTTGCAAACGCCAAGGTTTAAAAGCGGCATGATCATAAATAAAATCTTCTACATGAATTTGTACGCCGGCACATAGTTTTTCGGCATGCTTATGAAAAGTAGGCTCAAACCAACACTCTCTTAAACGGCAGCCTCTGAGCCATTCTGGCGCTATGTCGTGCATATTTTTTATAAGTAGTGACGCATTAATATCTGGAGCACCAAACAATTCTAAGGGGCGTGTGGTACCTCGACCTTCAGATAAGGTCGTACCTTCCAAAAGCACGGTGCCTGCATAACACCGAGTCATCGATAAATTTGGAGCATTAG
Organism: Methylococcales bacterium; assembly: GCA_003584895.1. Lineage (GTDB taxonomy): Bacteria > Pseudomonadota > Gammaproteobacteria > Methylococcales > Methylomonadaceae > Methylobacter_C. The sequence continues at coordinate 23,078 of QVQF01000072.1, read as the reverse complement.
GACTAGGATTAATCCAAGCGCGCTCTGCTTGCGGCCAACCGTAACCAGGTGCTGACTCAGGATTCCAGCCCTGCATTTCAATGACTCGGCAATCAACATCCAATGCCAGCTTATGGATAAACCATCGTGCTAATTCACCCATAGTTAATCCATGTCGCATGGGCATCCCCCCTGCCCCTACAAAACTTTCCCACCCATGCCTTAACATCAAACCTTCTACTGGACGCCCTGCGGGATTGGGTCTATCCAATATCCATACAGCTTTTTGATGCTTAGCGGCAGCTTCTAACACATAACGCAAGGTGGTGATAAAGGTATAGATACGACAACCCAGATCTTGTAAATCTACCAATAGGACATCAAATGACTCCATCATACTATCAGTCGGTCTACGAACCTCACCGTAGAGACTAAACACAGGAATATCTAAAACTGGATCAATAAAATCAGGAGATTCAATCATATTATCTTGCTTATCACCGCGTAGCCCGTGCTGTGGACCAAAAGCAGCAGTGAGCTTAATATCAGGTAGTCGCGCTAAAGCATCTAAGCTATGGGTCAAATCCTGTGTTACGGAAGCGGGATGAGCAAGCAGGGCTACACGCTGTCCCTGCAAAGGCATTCTTAAAGCAGGCTCTTCAAGTAAGCGATCTATACCAAATTTCATAGTTCTTGTGGATTATTCGGATTAAATGACAAAATAAAATGCTGACGCTGATGAAAATCAGGCGCGCTATCAGAGTGTTGTAAAGCCCAGTAAGAAAGCTCACCTTCATTCGTTTCAATAACGGCTGTTAGGCCAAGCTGAAACGATTGCTCGATTTGCTTCAATGGCAAATCAACAGCGGCAATCAATACATCAATTAATAATGACTCTTTAGTTTGGGCGCATCTGATAATCGGTGCTTTGTTAATCGTCCAAGCACTGCGACTTCTGTAACCGCTAAAAGCATAAGCTGCCCAAGTACTCGAAGGTGAAAAATTCAGTTCATAATAACCTTCCTCACCATTAACGGCAATAAACGCCTCAAAACAAGTATGTTTCCACAGGCCATCTACAGCACAAGGTGCTTGCACAGCCGGTATGTTCAATGTGCTTAATTCACCGGTCAATTCATACTGTAAATGTAAATAATCGTCTATGAATTCAAATCTAACCAAAAATCCATCTACAGAAACAGGTTCATTACTGGGATGCCTAAGCATAGTGTAGTCATGGATCATGGTTAATAACTCTGCTGTGTGTTGAAATAAAATAATGGCATCTTTGTCTCTATCAGAGACCTTAGGTTAGCTGGCTTGAAAGTGTACCCCAAAACAAATTGTGCTGCTTTGATCAGTTACAGTAAATGAAATACCTACTGCATTCACTAATCCTCATTATCGGGCACGAAAACACCACCCAGCAGAATTATAGGATGTGCTGCCTTAAGTTAATAGCCTTCACTTTATAATAACCAAGAGCTTTACTCTGGATTTAAATAGTACTAGAATAGTCCTCAATGATTTGGGAGAGGGTATGTTACGGTTAAGCAAGTTAACGGACTATGCAACAGTTATCTTAAGCTTTATGGCAAGAGATAATGATCAGATGCATGCAGCGATGGAAATAGCCTCAATTACTGGCATTGCCTTACCTACAGTGAGTAAAATCCTAAAATTACTGGTCAACGCAAAGATACTCATTTCAACTCGGGGCGCCAAAGGTGGCTATGAATTAGCTAGAGCACCCGCCAAAATAAGTATTGCTGCGATAATCAGCGCCTTAGAAGGTCCTATTGCACTTACCGAATGTAGCATATCTCAACAAGGCTGTGAACAAGCCTCCGGTTGTGAAATTCGAGGCAACTGGAATTTAATTAACCAGACCATTCATAATGCCCTAGAATCAGTTACTTTAGCAGACATGATCCGCCCCACTCGCTCTCAAGATCTCGCTTGGAAGCAAGAAATCCTGATTCCCGTCGCCAGTTTATATCGTTAGATAGAGAGTTTTTATGTCAGCAAGCACGCAAGAAATAAACAACCTGATCAATCAGGAATACAAACAAGGCTTTGTAACTGAGTTAGAAACCGATACGTTTCCTATTGGACTAGATGAAGATGTTATTCATAGACTATCTAAAGTTAAAAATGAACCTGAGTTTATGCTGGAATATCGCTTAAAAGCTTTTAGGCACTGGCAAACCATGAAGTCTCCAGAGTGGGCATTCGTCAAATTTGATCCCATAGACTATCAGGCCATCAGTTATTATTCTGCACCAAAACGTAAAGAAGACGGCCCTAAGAGCCTAGATGAAATTGATCCGCAAGTATTAGAAGCCTATAAAAAACTAGGAATACCTTTAGATGAACAAGAACGCTTAGCCGGCATCGCCGTGGATGCGGTTTTTGACAGCGTGTCGGTAGCAACGACCTTTAAAGGCAAGCTTAAAGATGCCGGCGTTATTTTCTGCCCTATTTCTGAAGCTCTGCGAGAACACCCTGAATTAATCAAACAATATTTAGGTACAGTCGTACCCCATACTGACAATTATTTTGCAGCGCTTAATGCTGCGGTTTTTACAGATGGTTCATTTGTTTATATCCCCAAAGGCGTACGTTGCCCGATGGAGTTATCGACTTACTTTAGGATCAACGCTGCTAATACCGGACAATTTGAACGAACATTGATAATTGCCGATGAAGGCAGTCATGTATCTTATCTTGAAGGCTGCACAGCGCCTATGCGTGATGAGAATCAGCTACATGCGGCCGTCGTTGAATTAGTTGCTATGAAAGATGCCACGATTAAATATTCCACCGTACAGAACTGGTACCCCGGTGATAAGAATGGTTTAGGTGGCATTTACAACTTTGTCACTAAACGCGCTGATTGCCGTGGTGAGAACTCTAAAGTATCTTGGACTCAAGTAGAAACAGGTTCAGCGATTACTTGGAAATATCCTAGCTGCGTTTTAACAGGGGACAATTCCATCGGTGAATTTTATTCAGTCGCTTTGACCAATAATTATCAACAAGCCGACACCGGCACTAAGATGATCCATATTGGCAAAAATACTCGCAGCACTATCATATCCAAAGGTATCTCAGCAGGTCATGCACAAAATACTTATAGAGGCTTGGTCAAGGTCTTAAAAAGCGCAAGTGGTGCGCGTAATTATACTCAGTGTGATTCTTTATTAGTGGGTGATCAATGCGGAGCGCATACCTTTCCTTATATTGAAGTCAAACAACCGTCGGCTCAGGTCGAACACGAAGCAACCACATCTAAGATTAGCGAAGATCAATTATTCTTCTGCCAACAACGCGGATTATCGGCCGAAGATGCCGTATCAATGATCGTCAATGGATTTTGTAAAGAAGTGTTTAAGGAATTGCCGATGGAATTCGCCGTGGAAGCTCAGGCGTTGTTAGGCTTAAGTTTAGAAGGATCTGTCGGATAAGACACAATTAAGTTCAGAAATGTGGAGCCAATGATGGGAGTCGAACCCACGACCTACTAATTACGAATCAGTTGCTCTACCAACTGAGCTACATCGGCGAATTTAGAAAACACTCTGACTATAAATAAACATATAACAGCATAAATCACACTATAAATAAATATCACAAATCAGGATCGCCGCGATTAATGCTTAATATAAACAGTATTTAATCACGGCAATCCAACATTGCATTAACACGGCTCTATCTACTTAAAAATAATTGGAACAAACATGCTAAGTATTAAAAATTTAACGGTTAACGTCAATGACAAACAGATTCTTAAAGGCATTAACCTAGAGATTAAGCCGGGCGAAATTCACGCCATTATGGGGCCTAATGGCTCTGGAAAAAGCACCTTGTCACATATATTGTCAGGTAAAGCAGGCTATACTGTAACCGGTGGATCAGTAACTTATCAAGGTAAAGATTTACTAGAAATGGCACCGGAAATCAGAGCGCGTGAAGGTGTGTTTTTGGCGTTTCAATACCCAGTAGAAATCCCTGGCGTCAGCAATATTTATTTATTAAAGGCTGCGCTTAACTCAATACGTAAACATCACAGTCAGCCTGAAGTCGATGCCATGGACTTTTTAACGCTGATAAAAGACAAAGTACGCTTACTGGAAATGGATGAGAAGTTTTTATATCGTGCCGTCAATGAAGGTTTTTCTGGTGGCGAAAAGAAGCGTAATGAAATCCTTCAAATGGCTATACTGGAACCCAAATTATGTATCTTAGATGAGACCGATTCTGGCCTAGATATAGATGCCTTAAAAGTAGTAGCTGAAGGCGTTAATTCCTTACGTGCGGCTGACCGTTCATTTGTTATGGTCACTCACTACCAACGCTTACTAGATTATATTAAACCTGATTTTGTACATGTATTAGCGAACGGTCAAATTGTTAAATCTGGTGGTGCAGAATTAGCTCTGGAACTGGAAGAAAAAGGCTACAGCTGGCTTGAAGATAGCAAGGCAGCAATTTAATGACAGCGGCCACAGCAAGCCGATATACGGCAGAATATTCAAACATAGCCCCAACATTGCCAGGGCAAAACCTACCTTGGTTAACAGCATTAAGGCAAGATGCCTTAGCGAAATTCTCAGCCCAAGGTTTTCCTTCGCTACGTGAAGAAGAATGGCGCTATACCAATATTTCGGCCATCGAAAAGAAACTATTTTCTCCTTCACTGATAGGACAAGTACAAGAACTTGTTCCTACAGAACTCTTAGCATCGTATCAATTACCGGATGCGTGGTCAGTTGTACTAATTGATGGTCATTTTTGTGCCGAGCTTTCGGCTTTAGAAGGTATGCCAGAAACAGTTTCTGTCATGAGCATGGCTAATGCCTTGATAAAAAAGTCAGAAATATTAGAAACTTATATTAATAAAGCAGTTAATAACGATGAGCATAGCTTTGTCGCGTTTAATACCGCATGGTTTACTGATGGTTTATTTGTCCATGTCCCCTCTACGCTGGTTTTAGAAAAACCTGTACAAGTGTTGTATGTGAATACTCAAAGTGATGCACTGGCGAGTACGCGTACAGTGATTATCGCTGAAGAGATGGCAGATATTAAAGTCATAGAAACTTTCATTGGTTTGGATATCGCCTACTTGTCAGCAGCAGTCACTGAAGTATTTGTGGGTGTAAATGCAGATGTCACCTTGTATAAAATGCAATGTGAATCTGCACTAGCTTATCATTTCGGTGGCATTTACGTAAAACAAGCAAAAGATGCACGATTTATTCATCATAACTTCGCATTTGGCGGTTTGCTGGCACGCTGTGATATCCATACAGATTTAGACTTAGCATCCGAGTGTGAATTAAACGGCTTGTATTTAGGTGTTAACCGTCAGCATATCGACAACCATACCCGTATCAATCATTTAAAGCCTCACGGCATCAGCCGAGAGCTTTACAAAGGCGTGCTGGATGACAAAGCCAGAGGTGTATTTCAAGGCCGCGTTATTGTTGCTGAAGATGCGCAAAAAACAGATTCACAAATGAATAACCGCAACTTGCTGTTATCCAACGATGCCGAAGCAGATACCAAGCCACAGCTGGAAATTTATGCTGATGATGTTAAGTGTGCTCATGGCGTTACAGTCGGGCAATTGGATGAGAAATCTATTTTTTATCTGCAATCACGCTGTATTGATGAAGAAACTGCACGTAATATGCTGACCTTTGCATTCGCGAATGAAATGGTCGACAAGATTAAGATCAAAAGTGTGCATGATCAAGCACTAGAGCAAGTATTAATTCGCTTTCCACAAGAAGGCGTCAATAAGGAATGGTTATGACAGAATTTGATGTAGATAAAATTCGGCAAGACTTTCCTATACTTGCTGAACAAATACGTAAAAAGCCGTTGGTGTATTTAGATAATGCCGCCACTTGTCAAAAACCACAACCGGTGATCGACAGCATAGTGCATTTGTACAGCCATGATTATGCCAATGTGCATCGTGGAGTGCATACATTAAGCGTGCGTTCTACCGATCTATTTGAAAGTGCACGCACTAAAGTAAAAGACTTTATCAACGCTCGCAGCGATAAAGAGATCATTTTTGTAAAAGGCGCTACCGAAGCAATTAATCTGGTTGCACAAACCTACGGTAAAGCTAACATCCATAATGGTGATGAAATCATCATTACGGCAATGGAGCATCACTCTAATATAGTGCCTTGGCAGATGCTATGTGAGCAAACGGGCGCTATTTTAAAAGTAGCACCGATTAATCTGCAAGGTGAACTTATATATGATGAATTCGAGAAACTAATAAACGATAAAACCAAGCTAGTTTCTGTTGTACATATGTCTAATGCATTGGGCACAATAAATCCGGTTAAACAAATTATTGCCGCAGCTCATGCTAGAAATATTCCTGTCTTACTAGACGGTGCTCAAGCGATTCCCCACATGACCGTGGATGTGCAAGAGCTGGATTGTGACTTTTATGTTTTTTCAGGACATAAGCTTTATGGCCCTACCGGTGTCGGTGTACTTTATGGCAAACAAGCACTACTAGAAGCCATGCCGCCTTATCAAGGCGGCGGTGATATGATCCGCAAAGTTACCTTTACAGAAACAGAATATAATACCCTGCCCTACAAATTTGAAGCTGGCACGCCTGATATTGCTGGAGTCATAGCCTTAGGAGCTGCAATTGATTATTTGACCGCCATAGGCATGGATAATATTGCTGCTTATGAGGCCGAGCTACTTTGCTATGCCACAGAGAAAGCCCTAACTATTAAAGGTCTGCGCATTATCGGCGAGGCTGAGCATAAAGGTGCCATCTTATCCTTTGTGCTGGATAAAATTCATCCACACGATATAGGCACGATGCTAGATAGTTTAGGTATCGCTATACGCGCAGGACATCATTGCGCCATGCCGGTCATGGATTTTTACCAAGTACCGGCAACAGCCAGAGCATCATTTGCCATGTATAATACCAAAGCAGAAATTGATGTATTAATGAACGGCATAACATCTTTGATTGAGGTATTTGGCTAATGTTTGATGATTTACGAGACCTCTACCAAGAGGTTATATTTGACCACAACCGTAACCCACGTAACTTTCGGGTAATGGACAATGCAGATCGCAAAGTCGAAGGCTTTAATCCTTTGTGTGGCGACCGACTGACCCTATTTTTGAAAATGAAAGGCAACCTTATTGAAGAAGCTAGCTTTCAAGGCTCGGGCTGCGCAATTTCTACCGCCTCGGTTTCTTTAATGACCGAAATTATTCAAGGTAAAACTGAAGCCGAAGCAGAAGAATTGTTTAAAAAGTTTCATGAAATGACCACTGGTAAAGATGAACATTTTAATCTGGAAGCCATCGGTAAACTTGCGGTGTTAGCCGGTGTACGTGAATATCCAGCACGCGTTAAATGTGCAACACTTGCCTGGCATACCTTAGATGCAGCCTTAAAAAATGAACAGCAATCCATCTCTACCGAATAAAGAACTGTAAGCCTGTGCAACCATACACCAGAAAACTTGCGGTACTTTACCCTGGACAAGGCGATATCGTACCGTATCAACAACTAGCAGAGCGTTTGGGTGTCCCACTTAGAGATTCATCTGCAGTTGGTTTTGACCATCATGAACACTTTTTTTTAAGCTGGCGTGATGGCTGCTTAAAGCTACTCGATAAAGAGCTTCTTAAAAAAGGTGGCTTGCTAGTCGATATAGAACCACGCCATGGTGAGCAACGCTCTTGGCCGGCACCCAAACAAGGCGCTTTAGCGCAAGCCTTGGGACGAAAAACAAAAACGGTTGTCGATGCTACCACAGGCTGGGGACAAGACAGCTTACACATTTTCCGTATGGGCTATGAGCTCATCTGCATAGAGCGCTCACCCATTATGTCTGAATTGCTGACCGATGGCTTCCAGCGCTTAGCGCAAGTTGACTGGATGCAAAACCTACATCTACAGCCCCCCCAGTTATTAAGCGGTAATGCTATCGAATTATTGGCAACCCATATAAACCCGCCCGATTGTATTTATCTGGACCCTATGTTTCCACCCAAGCGCAAAAAGTCAGCCTTAGCCAAAAAGTCCATGACTATTTTGCGTGATTTATTAGGTGACGATCATGATAAAGAACAGTTATTTGCATCGGCTTTAGCTGCCTGCGGAAAACGAGTCGTAGTAAAAAGCCCTGATTATGCTGAACCCTTAGGCGGTAAGCCTACGGAAAGCTTTCAAGGAAAACTAATGCGTTATGATGTTTATTTTAAATAACTAGAGAATATATAATGCCTGAGTGGATTAACGTTTTTAAAGAAAATGCCCTGATGAATGGCCAAAATAGTGTTATTGATGTGGATGGCACTGATGTTGCAATTTTTAAAATAAACAATGAATATTTTGCCATTGAAGATGTGTGTTCACACGATGGTACAGAAATTGCCAGTGGGATGCTAGACGGTGATGAAATCATCTGCCCTCGTCATGGCGCGCGTTTTTGTATTAAAACCGGCGTTGTTAAATCAGCTCCTGCCTACGAAGATATCCATAGCTATCCAATAAGAATCGTTGAGGGTATGGTGCAGATTAAGGATAATCGTTAGTTGTGGCTACGAAAAACAGGCTAAAAGCAGAACAAGATATATGAGCTATTGACTAAAGTTAACAGAAGCAACTAGCTTGGTATATTTACTAAAAGATAAACTACGAAACGAGACTTAAAGTATACATTAGCTACCTTCATAAAAGATCAAAGATTCACTAAGTCAAAGAGTTATCAGTTAAATTCTGAGTATTAGAAGAATTAAAGCAGAGGATTTTTAAAGCAGTAAGTTAAAGATTTGAAGATAAAATTAACAAAGTTGTAGCGGAATTCAAACTAAATGAGTAAATAAGGAAACCAAATTGGCTTCCTTATTTAAATACAATATTACTCAGGACGATCTACAAGCTCTACATAAGCCATAGGCGCATCATCACCGGTTCTAAAGCCACATTTCATAATACGTAAATATCCACCAGCACGATTTTGATAACGTGGACCAAGCTCGTTAAAAAGCTTAGTAACAATATCTCTATCACGGAGTCTTGCAAACGCTAATCTTCTTTTTGCAACAGTATCTACTTTAGATAAAGTAATTAAAGATTCAGCAAAGCTTCTTAATTCTTTTGCTTTAGGTAATGTTGTTCTGATTAATTCATGATTAAACAGAGAATTAGCCATGTTACTGAATAGCGCCTTGCGATGGCTGCTATTCATATTTAATTTTCTACCAGACTTACGATGTCTCATTATTAGAAGACCTAATGTTAATGTGTTGATAATATGTGTGATTGACCCGCAAGTGATTCAGGCGGCCAATTTTCTAAACGCATACCCAAAGACAAACCTTTCAAAGCTAAGATATCTTTAATTTCTGTTAAGGATTTCTTTCCTAAATTTGGAGTTTTTAACAACTCGACTTCAGATCTTTGAATTAAATCTCCGATATAAAAAATATTTTCAGCTTTTAAACAGTTTGCTGAACGCACTGTTAACTCAAGATCATCAACCGGACGTAAAAGTACAGGATCACATTCTTCTTCAACTATGACTACTTCTTCAACTACTTTTTGGCTTACTTTTTCAAAATCAACAAATACAGATAATTGATCATGAAGAATAGTTGCAGCAAGTTTTATAGTTTGCTCAGGATCAACCGTACCATTAGTTTCAAGATCGATAACAAGTCTATCTAAGTTTGTTCTTTGTTCAACTCTTGTACTTTCGACCTGATAAGCAACTTTTACAATAGGACTAAAAGAAGCATCAATATGTAATACACCTACAGCACTAGGAGCGTCTGAATTTAAATTACGAAGACTAACAGGCTCATATCCTCTACCTCTTCGAACTTTAACTTTCATATTTAAAACGCCATTCTGAGTTAGATTGGCGATAATTAAATCTGGGTTAACAATTTCAACATCATGAGGAAGTTTAAAATCTGCGGCAGTAATACAACCAGCACCACTTTTAGTTAACGTAAGCTCAACTTCATCTTTAGAATGTAAAATTACTGCTAATTTTTTTAAATTCAAAAGAATATCAATCACATCTTCCTGAACACCATCTATTGTTGTGTATTCATGAAGAACACCTTCAATTTCAACATCTGTAACAGCACAGCCAGAAATAGTAGACAACAAAACGCGTCTTAATGCATTCCCTAGAGAGTGTCCAAAACCACGTTCAAAAGGTTCAATAATGATTTTTGAATGATTAGTAGAATTACTTACAACCTCAACTAAACGAGGCTTTAATAAGCCAGAAATAGAATTCTGCATTTATTTATATCCCTCAAAACTTCAATTATTTAGAGTAAAGCTCAACTACAAGTTGCTCATTTATATCACTACCTAAATCTACACGATCAGGCAGAGAACTAAAAGTACCAATCATTTCCTTAGAATTAACATCAACCCAAGAAGGAAAGCCGTATTGCTCAGTAACAGTTAATGCGTCAACTATTCTTTGTTGTTTTTTGGCTTTATCTCTAATAGTTAAAACATCACCAGGAGAAACCTGATATGAAGGAACATTAATTAAAGATCCATTTACTTGTATGGACTTATGTGAAACCAATTGACGAGCTTCAGCACGTGTACATGCAAAACCCATACGATAAACAACATTATCCAATCTGGACTCTAATAAGTTCAAAAGGTTTTCGCCAGTGGCGCCTTTTTTCATATCAGCAGACTTATAGTAATTACGGAATTGTTTCTCTAAAATGCCATAAATACGTCTTAAGCGTTGTTTTGCACGTAATTGTAATGCGTAATCAGAACTTCTAGTACGTTTAGTTCCATGCTGACCAGGTCTCTGATCTAACTTACACTTACTTTCTAAAGACTTACCTCTGCTCTTTAAAAAAAGATCAGTTCCTTCTCTTCGACTTAATTTACAGGTTGGTCCAAGATATCTTGCCATATTACTACTCCAGTATTCTTATACGCGGCGTTTCTTAGGTGGACGGCAACCATTATGAGGAATGGGTGTGACGTCTACTATATTATTAATTTTAAATCCCAGATTATTCAATGAGCGAACAGCAGACTCACGACCAGGACCAGGACCCTTAATCATAACATCAACGTTTTTCATGCCGAATTCTTGAGCTACAATACCAGCTTTTTCAGCTGCTACTTGAGCTGCAAATGGTGTGCTTTTTCTAGACCCTCTAAAACCAGAGCCACCTGAAGTTGCCCAGGACAAAGCGTTACCTTTTCTATCTGTGATAGTTATTATTGTGTTATTAAAAGATGCATGAACATGAACAATACCATCAGCAACTTCTTTCTTAATACGTTTTCTTGAGCGATTTTGACTAGCCATTACAACGGACCTCTAAAGGAATATCTTATTTACGAATGGGTTTACGTGGACCTTTTCGAGTTCTTGCATTAGTTTTGGTACGCTGACCTCTTAATGGCAATCCTCTACGATGTCTAATCCCACGATAACAACCAAGGTCCATCAAACGCTTAATATTCATAGAAACTTCACGACGCAAATCGCCTTCTACTGTCATCTTTGAAACTACAGTACGAATAGCTTCTAATTGTTCTTCAGTTAGCTCTTTAATTTTTACGGTTGGTAAAATACCGACCTTTTCGCAAATTTCACTTGAAGTTTGACGACCTACACCATAAATAGCAGTTAAAGCAATAACTGCGTGTTTATGATCTGGTATATTTATCCCGGCAATACGTGCCATCTAGATACTCCCCTGAGTAATTCTATACAGTTAAGCGCCAAATTATAGCATTGCAGTAATTATAGCGCAACAAAATTTTTAGCCTTGTCTTTGCTTATGTCTACCATCAACACAAATAACTCTAACAACACCGTTTCTTTTTACAATCTTACAATTTCTACAAATTGCTTTAACAGAAGCACGAACTTTCATAGCTAATTCCAACCTTTAAGATATTAATTATTATTTTTTGAGATTAGCTTTTTTCATCAAGCCATCATATTGCTGAGACATTAAGTGAGTTTGCATTTGAGAAATGAAATCCATTACTACAACAACAATGATCAATAAAGAAGTGCCACCAAAGTAAAATGGAACATTCCAATAAACAATCAAAAACTCAGGCAATAAACAAACTAGAGTTATATAAAAAGCTCCAATCAGAGTCAATCTAGTTAATACTTTATCAATATAAATAGACGTCTGAATACCAGGTCTAATACCAGGCAAAAAAGCACCAGATTTCTTTAAATTCTCAGCAGTTTCTTTTGAATTGAATACTAAAGCCGTATAGAAAAAACAAAAGAATATAATTGCTGTTGCATATATCAAAACATAAACAGGTTGACCTGGAGATAACATAGTTGCAATATCCTGCAACCACTCAAAGCCTACACTGTTACTAAACCAACCAGCAATAGTTGCAGGAAAAAGAATAATACTTGAAGCAAAAATAGGCGGTATAACACCAGCCATATTTAATTTTAGTGGTAAAAAGCTACTTTGACCTGCATATAACTTATTACCTTGCTGTCTTTTAGGATAATTAATTAAAATTCTTCTCTGTCCACGCTCAACAAATACAACCAAAGCTGTAACTGCAAGAGACAATAAAAACAAAAGAATTATAAAACCACCATTCATTTCACCAGTACGGGCTAATTCTAAAGTACCACCTATTGCTTTCGGCAAGCCAGAAACTATACCTGCGAAAATTATAAGTGATATACCATTACCAATACCACGCTCGGTTACTTGCTCACCAAGCCACATTAGGAAAACTGTTCCAGTAACTAGTGTTATTGTAGTAATAGCAATAAAATTAAATCCAGGCACAAGCACTACAGATAAACCACCTGCCGTTTGATTCTGCAAGGCAATAGAAATACCGATAGCTTGAAATGTAGCTAAAAAGACAGTCCCATAACGAGTAAACTGAGAAATCTTTTTTCTACCTGACTCACCTTCCTTCTTTAATTGTTCCATAGAAGGAATAACAACTGTCATTAACTGCATAATAATAGATGCAGATATGTAAGGCATGATTCCAAGCGCAAATAGACTTAGCCTCATTAATGCTCCACCAGAAAACATATTGAACATGTCCAATATTGATCCGCTTTGCTGTTCAAACATAATTGTTAATGCTTTAGGATCAATACCAGGAACAGGTATGTGAGATCCAATTCTATATACGATAAGAGCACCTAGAACAAAAAGCAATCTAGCTTTTAATTCAGAATGACTATTAGACATATTGCTTGCAGACTCTTTAGCTTTACTCACTTAAACCTCTACTTTGCCACCAAGAGCTTCAATAGAAATTCGTGCGCCAACTGTTACCTTAATACCTTTAAGATTTATAGCCTTAATTAATTCACCAGACTTAATAATTTTAGCGGTTTTAGTAAACTCAGGAACAATATTTGAAGCAATCAAAACCTTTAGATCAATAATATCAGCAGTTAATGAATTTAATTCATTAAGCCTAACTTCAGCTGAATACTTACTTTTTAGAGACTTAAAGCCAACTTTAGGTAACCTTCTTTGTAAAGGCATCTGTCCGCCTTCAAAACCAACTTTATGAAAACCACCACTACGAGACTTTTGTCCTTTATGACCTCTTCCACAAGTCTTACCTAATGTACAACCAATACCTCGGCCTACACGTTTAGACTTTTTTCTTGAACCTTCACTTGGCTGGATAGTATTTAAATACATTAAACTTCCTCGACTTTAAGCATGTATGACACCTTATTTATCATACCTCTAATCTCTGGAGTATTAAGTAAGATAACCGTTTGATTAATTTTACTTAAACCCAATCCTTTTAAGCATGCTTGATGACGAGGCAAACGTCCAAACCTACTTTTTGTCATTGTTACATGTAACTTATTTATAGTCATAATACTATCCAGTAATTTGCTCTACAGACAAACCACGTTTAGCAGCTATCTGTCCAGCATTTTGCATACCTGTTAAACCATTAATAGTTGCTCTTACAACATTAATAGGATTACTAGTTCCAATACATTTTGCTAATACATTGTGTACGCCAACAACTTCAAAAACAGCTCTCATTGCGCCACCAGCAATTATGCCAGTACCTTCAGAGGCAGGCTGCATATAAACTTTTGCAGCTCCAGTTGTGTTCATAATTGCGTATTGTAAAGTATCACCTTTCAACGATACTTTACGCATATTTTTTCTTGCTTGCTCTAAAGATTTTTGAATAGCAATTGGTACTTCACGAGCCTTACTAACTCCGTAACCAACCCTTCCTTCTCCATCTCCAACAACAGTTAAAGCAGTAAAACCAAAAACTCTACCACCTTTAACAACTTTTGCAACTCGACGAACATTAACTAATTTTTCTTGCAAACCATCTGCACTACCTTGAGCCGGTGCTGTAGCCATTTTATTCTCCTAAAATTTCAAGCCGGCTTCACGCGCAGCGTCAGCCAATGCCTTAACTCGGCCATGGTATTTGAATCCTGAACGATCAAATGCAACTTCAGTAACTCCAGCAGCCAATGCTTTCTCAGCTATGTACTTTCCTACAACAGCTGCGGCTTGAATATTGCCAGTATATTTTAAAGCTAATTTGATATCAGACTGTACAGTAGAAGCACTTGCTAAAGTTGTACTTCCATCTTCACTGATTACCTGAGCATAAATATGATGTGAAGTTTTATGAATCGATAAACGAGTTGCACCTACTTTCTTAATTTTTGAACGCAATTTTAATGCGCGCTTCATTCGAGACTGTTTCTTATCCATTACAATACCTTACTTCTTCTTAGCTTCTTTTCTGACAACATGCTCATCAGCGTATCTAACACCTTTACCTTTATAAGGTTCTGGCGGCCTATATGCTCTAATTTTAGCAGCAACCTCGCCAACCAACTGCTTGTTACTTCCTTTAACAAGTATTTCAGTTTGAGTAGGTGTTTCGACTTGAATTCCAGCCGGAACTTGAAATTCAACTGGATGTGAAAATCCTAAAGATAAACTTAATATACTTTCTTTAGCTTGAGCTCTGTAACCAACACCAATAAGTGTTAGTTTTTTTTCAAAACCCTGAGAAACTCCAGTAACCATATTATTTAATACAGCTCTTGCAGTACCAGCTTGAGCAGTAGCAATTTTATTATCTTTATCCCATAACATTTCAATTATGTTATTTTCGAGATTAACAGAAACTACAGAATTAAGAACATGAGTTAGCAACCCATTACTTCCTTTTACAGTTATTGTATTTCCATCTAACTTTACTTCTACTCCGCTTGGAATAGAAATAGGAGCTTTAGCAATTCTTGACATAACACACCTACATTAGCAAACAGTGCAAATAACTTCACCGCCATGGCCAATGGCACGCGCAGCTCTATCAGTCATAACACCATTTGATGTTGATACAATAGCAATCCCTAAGCCGCCAAGAACTTTTGGCAATTCGTCTTTAGACTTATAAATACGTAAACCAGGCCTACTAATTCTTTTAATAGCTTCTATTACAGGAGCTCCTTTATAGTACTTCAATTCTACTGTCATTTCGGTATGGCTACCACTTGTTTCAGTACTAAAGCCTACAATATAACCTTCTTCTTTCAGTACCTTAGCAATAGATACCTTCAATTTAGAGGAAGGTTGTTTAATATTTTTTTTACCAGCAGATTGACCGTTTCTAATACGAGTCAGCATATCTGCTACTGGGTCTGTCATACTCATTTTTTTATCTCCAACTTAGATCTAACAGATCTTACCAACTTGCTTTGACAACGCCAGGAACATCACCGCGCATAGTAGCTTCTCTTAATTTATTTCTACTAAGACCAAACTTACGGTAATACCCATGCGGACGTCCAGTTAAATTACAACGGTTACGAACCCTAGAAACACTAGAATCCCTTGGTAATTTTTGAAGTTGTAAATGAGCAGATTCTTTGTCTTCATATGAAGCATTTGGATCTCTGATAGTTTCCTTCAAAGCCTTACGCTTAACTTCATACTTTTTAACTAATTTTTTACGCTTATCTTCACGCGCAATCATTGATTTTTTTGCCATGTTAAAACTGCCTCTTAACTCTTAAATGGAAAATTAAACAACTTTAACAGAGCTAAACCTTCTTCATTGGTTTCAGCTGTAGTAGTAATAGTAATATCCATTCCACGTAAAGTATCAATTTTATCATAATCAATTTCTGGAAATATGATTTGTTCTTTTACGCCCATTGAATAATTACCACGACCATCAAAGCTTTTAGGACTCAAGCCTCTAAAATCACGTATTCTTGGAATAGATATACTAATTAATCTATCAAGAAATTCGTACATTCTATCGCTGCGCAAAGTAACTTTGCAACCAATAGGCATATCATCACGAATTTTAAATCCTGCGATAGATTTTCTTGCAAGTGTTACAACTGGCTTTTGTCCGGAAATTTTTTCCATATCAGAAAGCGCTGATTGTAATACTTTTTTGTCTGCTACTGCACCACCTACACCCATATTAAGCGTGATTTTTGTGATGCGAGGGGCCTGCATGATAGATTTATAAGCAAATTGCTCAACTAATGCAGGAAGAATTGTTTCTTTATATACGGTTTCTAATCTAGCCATGATTCATCTGCACCTTAGACATCAACAACTTCATTTGTTGATTTAAAATATCTGACTTTCTTTCCATCTTCAAGAAACCTATAGCCTACTCTATCTGCTTTTTTGGTTTCAGGATTATATAATCCTATATTGGAAATATTAATCGGCATATCCTTTACAATAATCCCGCCAGAGATTCCTGCGTTTGGATTTGGTTTTTGGTTCTTCTTAACCTGGTTAATTCCTTCAACCAAAACCTTATCGCCTTTTAAAATCTGGGTTACCCTACCACTCTTACCTTTATCCTTACCGGTACGAACGATAATATCATCACCTTTTTTAATTTTAGCCATCTTATACCTTACCTTATAAAACTTCAGGAGCAAGAGAGATAATTTTCATAAATTTTTCTCCTCTTAACTCACGCGTTACAGGGCCAAAAATACGGGTACCTAATGGCTGCAAATTGTTATTTAAAATAACAGCAGAATTACCATCGAAACGAATGACAGACCCATCAGGTCTACGCACACCTTTTCGTGTTCTGACTACAAGGGCGTTATAAACCTCTCCCTTTTTAACTCTACCACGAGGAATTGCATCCTTAATACTGACTTTGATGATGTCACCAATTCCAGCATATCGACGATGCGACCCACCCAATACTTTGATACACATGACCCTTTTTGCACCGCTATTATCGGCGACGTCAAGGTTAGTTTGCATCTGAATCATGATTTATTCCTATACTCTGTATATAAAAAATTTAATTCTATCTCTTAGCACTTTCTAAGATTTGAACCAACTTGAAAGTTTTATTTTTAGATAAAGGCCTACAAGATGTTATTGCAACCACATCACCTTCTTGGCATACATTTTCTTCATCATGAGCCATCATTTTAGACGAACGTTTGATGTATTTTCCATATACAGGATGCTTTACAACACGCTCAACTAAAACTGTAATGGTTTTATCCATTTTGTTACTAACAACCTTACCTGTGATTGTTCTTAACTTTGTGATATTTTCACTCATGATTATGCACTCGCCATTTGATTTAATATGGTATGAATACGTGCCACATCGCGCCTAACTTTTTTCACTTGGTCAGGTTTTGACAACTGACCAGTTCCTTTTTGCATTTTAAGGTTAAATCGCTCTCTAGCTAAATCGAGCAATAAAATACTTAATTCTTCTTTTGATTTTTCGCGTAGTTCTGTTGCTTTCATTACATTATTGTCCGCGCAGTAAACATTGTTTTCAGAGGAAGCTTAGCAGCAGCCAATGTAAAGGCTTCTCTTGCTAGCTCTTCAGAAACACCTTGAATTTCATACAACATTGTCCCAGGTCTTACCTGAGCAACCCAGTATTCTACACTACCTTTTCCTTTTCCCATACGAACTTCTAATGGTTTTTTAGTAATAGGCTTATCAGGGAAGATTCTAATCCAAATTTTACCGCCACGTTTAACGTGTCTGGTAATAGTTCGTCTTGCAGATTCTATCTGTCTTGCAGTTAATCTACCACGTGTGATAGCTTTAAGACCAAACTCACCAAAACTTACTGATGATCCACGGACAGCAGTTCCGTTATTTCTGCCTTTATGTTGCTTACGGAATTTTGTTCTTTTAGGTTGAAGCATGTCATTATTCCTTCAACTATTTCTTGGAATCTGAATTAATAGAAGCTTTATGTGCATCTATATCGAAAACTTCACCTTTGAAAATCCAGACTTTAATGCCGATAATTCCATAGGTTGTATGTGCCTCAGCTGTCGCATAATCAATATCAGCTCTTAAAGTATGCAAAGGAACACGCCCTTCCCTATACCATTCGCTTCTAGCAATTTCTGCTCCATTCAAACGACCACCAAGGTTTATTTTTATACCTTCAGCACCTAAGCGCATAGTATTAGTTACCGCTCTCTTCATTGCTCTGCGATACATAATCCTTTTTTCAAGTTGCTGAGCAACCCCTTCAGCTACTAATTGTGCATCTAACTCAGGCTTTCTAATCTCTTCAACATTAAGTTGGACTGGAACACCAATCATATTAGAGATTTCTTGCCTTAATAAATCAATATCCTCGCCTTTTTTACCAATTACAATACCCGGACGAGCAGTATGAATAGTAATATGAGCATTGTTTGCTGGACGATTAATTTGTATATGACTTACTGAAGCATGTGCTAATTTTTTCTTAATAAAAGCACGTACTGTTAAATCTTGATGCAGGAAAACTGGGTAATCCTGACTACTTGCATACCATCTTGAATTCCAATCCTTTACAATTCCAAGGCGTATTCCAATTGGATGTACTTTCTGACCCATAATCTACCCCTACTCGGATTCTGCGACTTTAATTGTGATATGGCAGCTTCTTTTAAGGATATGATTAGCATTTCCTTTAGCTCTTGCCTTAAATCTTTTCATGGTTGCCCCTTCATTTACATAAACGGTAGAAACCCTTAAGTCATCAATATCTGCACTCTCATTATGCTCAGCATTAGCAATTGCAGACTCAAGAACTTTCTTAATTATTGTCGCCGCTTTTTTTGAGCTAAACTTTAATAAATTAAGGGCCTTATCAACGGGCATTCCACGAATTTGGTCACCGACCAATCTAGCTTTTTGAGCAGATAATGGGGCGTTTTTTAATATAGCTGAAATTTCCATCACATTATCTACCTTGACTTCTTATCAGCCACATGGCCTTTATATGTTCTTGTCGGAGAAAACTCACCTAATTTATGACCAACCATATTCTCAGAAATAAGAACAGGAATATGTAATCGACCATTATGGATTGCAATTGTTAAACCCAGCATATCTGGAATTATCATTGATCTTCTCGACCATGTTTTAATCGGTTTCCGATTATTGCTACTTACGGCATCTTCTATTTTTTTTAAAAGATGATGATCAATAAAAGGACCTTTTTTAATTGAACGCGGCACGCTGATTCCTCTCTATTTCTGCTTACGACGTCTAATAATCATATTATCAGTACGTTTGTTTTTTCTAGTTTTGTATCCCTTAGTAGGCATACCCCATGGAGAAACCGGATGTCTACCACCAGAAGTACGACCTTCACCACCACCATGTGGATGATCTACTGGGTTCATTACGACACCTCTAACAGTTGGACGAATACCCCGCCATCTTGAAGCACCTGCTTTACCTAGAGAGGCCAAGCTATGCTCAGAATTTGAAACCTCACCTATTACAGCTCTACATTCAGCAAATACTTTACGCATTTCACCAGAACGCATTCTAATTGTTGCATGAGCGCCATCTCTTGCAACTAATTGCACTGAAGTTCCTGCACTTCGTGCAACTTGAGCACCTTTACCAGGCTTTAATTCAACACAATGGACTGTAGTTCCCATTGGTATATTTCTTAAAGGCATACAATTACCAGCTTTAACTGGAACAGACTCAGCTGATAAGATCTCTTGACCAACTACGATACCTTTTGGAGCGATAATATATCGACGCTCACCATCCTTAAATAAAATTAATGCTATATTTGCAGTTCTATTTGGATCGTATTCGATACGCTCAACAACCGCTGGAATATCAAATTTATTTCTTTTAAAATCAATAATACGGTAGTGCTGTTTATGGCCACCTCCGATATGACGAGTTGTAATTCGTCCATTATTATTTCGCCCACCTGTTTTGCTCTTTTTACATAGTAAAGGAGCAAATGGTTTGCCTTTGTGCAACTCATCATTTTTGACTCGTACTACAAACCGCGAACCCGGTGATGTAGGTTTTGATTTTACAATCGCCATTGTTTCTACCGTTTCCTATTGATCATTACTTAAATTAAGCAGCAGAAAAGTCTATATCATGCCCTGGTTTTAGCTTAACATAAGCTTTTTTCCAGTCAGATCTTTGGCCTAACGAACGACCAAATTTTTTCTGTTTGCCTTTTACGTTTAAAACATGCACAGAATCAACTTCTACGCCAAACATCATTTCTACAGCACCTTTAACTTGCTTTTTAGTTGCTTGTTTTTGCACTTTAAATACGAACTGCTTAAATTTCTCAGCCGCAAGGTTACTTTTTTCAGAAATAATAGGAGATTCGATTACTCCAGCTAATTGATATTGCATCATATTCATGCTAAACGCTCCTCTAATTGTTTTAAAGCAGCTGGCGTAGCAATTACTTTGTCAGCAGAAACTAATAGCACTGGGTTTAAATTCACAGCCTCTACAATTTCAACATAAGGTATGTTTCTTGATGCTAAAGCAAGATTTGCATCAACAATGTCAACTACAATAAGTATTCGCTTAGCATCAATATTTTTTATAAATACATTTAGATCTTTAGTTTTAGCTGTAGTAGGAATTATATCATTACTTACAACTAATCGATCTTGCCTTAGAAGCTCTGATAGAATTGAACGAATACCAACTCTAAACATTTTTTTATTTAACTTCTGGTCGTAAGATCTTGGTCGTGCAGCAAAAGCAACACCACCAGTACGCCATATCGGACTTCTTGTTGTTCCTGATCTTGCTCGACCAGTACCTTTTTGTCTCCAAGGCTTAGATCCACCACCACTTACATCAGACCGGGTTTTTTGCGCTTTTGTACCTGCGCGAGCACCAGCCAAATAGCGAGTTACTAATTGATGAACTAATGTTTCATTAAATGGCTGACCAAAAACAGCCTCATTAACTTCAACTTTACCGGAAGAGTCTTTTTCATTTAAAGCAGGTATTTGCAAACCCATGGCTTAACCTTTATTTCGCATTTTCATAGCAGGTGTAATTATTACATCCCCGCCCTTAGCACCAGGAACAGATCCCTTTACTAAAATTAAATTTCTTTCCGCATCAATAGCATGAATAGTAAGGTTTTGAATGGTTCGCTTTACAGCACCAAGATGACCTTCCATTTTTTTACCCTTGAATACACGCCCAGGAGTTTGGCACATACCGATAGAACCTAGCACCCTGTGAGAACGAGAGTTACCATGGGTAGCATCCTGCATACTAAAGTGATGTCGCTTAATACCGCCAGCAAAACCTTTACCAATACTTGTACCTTGAACATCAACAACTTGACCGGCAGAGAAAATATCAATAGGCAAAAAAGCACCTGTAGATAAATCCTCACCCTCACCTTCTTCAAGCCTAAACTCCCACAAACCTCTTCCGGCAGTAAGACTAGCAGCGGCATAATGTCCAGCCATTGCTTTATTGACTCTAGAAGACTTTTTTTCTCCAGCAGTTACTTGTATTGATCTATAACCATCAATCTCAATACTTTTAACTTGGCTAATTCTGTTTGAGTCAATCTGGAGAACAGTTACTGGAACAGAAGTTCCATCCTCACAAAATACTCTGGTCATACCACATTTACGACCTATAAGACCTATTGACATCTGCCAATTCCTCTACTTCAATTCAATTTTATTTGGACATCAACACCAGCTGCAAGATCCAACTTCATTAATGCATCTACGGTTTTTTCAGTTGGCTCAACGATATCCAGCAATCTTTTATACGTTCTTAACTCATATTGATCTCTAGCATCTTTATTTACATGAGGCGAAATCAAAATTGTAAAGCGTTCTTTTTTTGTAGGCAATGGAATAGGACCTTTTACTTGAGCTCCAGTTCTTCTTGCTGTTTCTACAATCTCACCAGCCGATTGATCAATTAATTTATGATCAAAAGATTTCAATCGGATTCTGATAGTTTGATTAGACATAATTTTTACTCAATTATTGATGCAACAACACCCGCACCTACTGTACGACCACCTTCACGAATTGCAAAGCGCAATCCATCTTCCATTGCAATCGGAGATATTAATTTAACTTTTACAGAAATATTATCACCAGGCATAACCATTTCTACGCCTTCTGGTAAATCAACTGCACCAGTTACGTCAGTCGTTCTGAAATAGAACTGTGGACGATAGCCGTTAAAGAATGGCGTATGACGACCACCTTCATCTTTAGATAAAACATAAATCTCTGCATTAAAGAATGCGTGAGGCTTAATAGTACCTTTGTGAGCCAATACTTGACCACGCTCAACATCATCACGCTTAGTTCCTCTAAGTAACAAACCTACGTTGTCACCAGCTTCACCTTGATCAAGCAACTTTCTAAACATTTCAACACCAGTAACTGTTGTGACAACAGTTGCTCTAATGCCAACAATTTCAACTTCTTGACCTACTTTGATAATGCCGCGCTCAATACGACCCGTTACTACAGTACCACGACCTGAAATTGAAAATACATCTTCAACAGGCATTAAAAATGCGCCATCAACAGCACGCTCTGGCAATGGAATATAAGTATCTAGCGCTTCAACTAATTTAATAACTGCTGGCATACCGATTTCACTTTCGTCACCTTGTAAGGCAAGCAAAGCAGAACCTCTGATAATTGGCGTATCGTCACCTGGAAATTCATACATATCCAGTAACTCACGAAGCTCCATTT
>QVQF01000056.1 GCA_003584895.1 Methylococcales bacterium | reverse complement strand
AAGTAATGTCCCAACTGTACAGCTGGTTAGGCGCTGTGGCACATACTGCACGTGGTTTAGTGCGTGCTTGAGTGGGTCGTTCGCTACGGCGATGGCTCACCTGCTTTTCTGCACGCAAGATACGATAGAACGTTGACTCAGAGGCAATATAACGGCCTTGGTCGGCTAGTCGAGGCACAATCTGACTCGGTGGAAGGTGACCAAACTCATCGGAATTAGCAATGGTTAATACTTGCGCACGCTCGATTTCTGTTAGCTTGTGTGGCGGTTGATAGTTGCGTAAGGGCCGTTGATCGCAGCGAACAGTTTGATCTGTCTGCCAGCGTTGCAAAGTTCGTTCGCTTAAACCTAATACGTCACAGGCTTTCACTTGACGTGCACCCGCTTTAATCGTGTCCTTGAGTAAGGTAATCACTTGTTTGCGCTCTTCGTGGCAAGTCATTCGACCTCTCCCCCCAAGAGCGCTCGGAACTTTTTTTGCAGTACCAACAGCGCTGCGGCTTCTGCTAAGGCTTTGTCTTTACGTAATAATTCCCGTTCAAGACTTTTATTTTCCACTTTCAAGGCACGTAAAGCACTTAATTCTTCACGCTGCCCTCCTACCTCAACATGACTACAAAAATTCGATTTCCATTGCTCCAGTTGATGAGCAAAAACACCACGCTCACGACACCAGGCATTTAAATCTTCACCAAGCAATCCATAGCTTTGCTGTAACGCGGCAAGTCGTTCCTCAGGACTCCAATCCATAGGGCGTGTTGATGTCGGTGATGCAGCATTATTGCAGGCCTTTTTACTTTGTCTCATCCAATCTTTCAATGTAGTTACGTTGATATTTAATTCGTTTGCGATCAACTCAATCGTTTGGTCATTGCTACGACTATATACTTTTACCAAGGCTTGTTCTTTGAAGCCTGCCGAATATCTTTTATATGTTTTCATTTCTAATCTCAAATTTTATTTTTTTTAAAATTTGAGGCGACAACTATTCTGACGCAGGGGGGTTTTGTTGGGGGTCGGTAGAGAGGGCTTCCTGCCCTCCTAGCGACGCGTGGCATCCATGCCACGCCCCTTCGGGCTAATCCCAACAAAACCTGCTGTGCTAGTCGCGGCAAACGAGACTAAAACGTTGCTACTGAGTAATGTCGCTTAAAAAAACCATGACTTTTTATTTTAGGCTGAGTCGTTATAACGTAAAATAGCCAGCTTTATAACGTTTCACTATGTGAATCATCTACAGACTTCAAAGAAAACATGAAAAATTACAAAATTGCAGTGTTAGCCGGTGACGGTATTGGCCCAGAAATTACTAAAGAAGCCATCAAAGTCCTTAAATTAATAGAACAGCGCAATGACGTTACTTTTGAATTAATGCCTGCTGCTTTCGGTGCTTGCGCTTATTTTGAATTTGGCGATGCTTTTCCACAAGCGACTATCGATATTTGTGACCAAGCTGATGCCATTCTTAAAGGTACGATTGGTTTAAGTCATGAAGAATCTAAAAAAATACCTATAGATAAACAGCCAGAACGTGGCGCATTATTACCGCTACGTCGCCGTTACAATACTTACGCTAACTTTCGTCCAGTTTTTTTACCCAAAGCCATTGCCCATTTTTCGCCGCTTAAAGCTGAAATCATTGGTGAAGGTATCGATATTATTATGGTGCGCGAATTGGTGGGCGGTCTTTATTTCGGTAACAAAGAATCTGGCATCAATGAGCAAGGTTTACGTTATGTTAAAGAAACGCTGGAATATGATGAGTTGCAAATTAGCCGTATCTTGCATCAAGCGTTCAAATTAGCGCAAAAACGTAAGAAAATACTGCATAACATTCATAAAAGTAACGTCTTAAAATCTAGCGTACTTTGGAATGAAATTCTTGATGAAGTGGCGGTTGAATATCCTGATGTTGAAGTCATTCATCAATTAGTCGATTCCGCAGCAACGAATTTATGTCTCAGACCCACTCAATTTGATGTAATGGTCATGGAAAATATGTTCGGTGACATCTTGAGTGATCAAGGCGGCGGCATTTTAGGTTCTTTAGGACTTATGCCATCTGCTTGTATTGGTGATGACAAAGCTTATTATGAACCATCACATGGCTCTGCACCTGATATAGCTGGAAAAAACATCGCCAATCCGTATTCTATGATCGGTTCTGTTGCGATGATGTTAGAAAACAGTTTTGATATGGCCGAAGAAGCTAAAAATGTGTGGGCGGCTATGCAAGGTGTTTTTGCTGATGGTTATTCAACGGCTGATCTTTCTAAACCCGGCACTGGCGTAAAAATGATTTCTACCGCTGAATTTGGCGATAAGGTTGTTGAAAAATTAAGTTTGATGCCAAGGGTGTAATTAATATTTGATGTTACGCAGCCATTCAGCGGTTTCTTAGCGGGACGGGATTTATAACCCCGTCCTTAACGTTTAAGGTTTCGAAAGTTATTGAAGCATCTAAACGTTTCGGTCGGGGTTGCAAACCACGACCGGCATCTGGTAAATACCTTTGACTTTGAACAGAGTATCTACATTAAGATTGTTAGAACTCAAAATGCACGCGGCCATTATAAATATCGACGGGGCCACGATCGGCATTAAAGCCCGGATTAGCTAAATGTTGATAATCCAGCGTTATCCAAGTCGATGGCAAGGCATGCCATTGATAATAAACATCAACAACCTGTTCAGGTTTATAACTTATCTTACCATCACCAATAAAACCATCTATGCCACCCATATTCAGGTAGGCGACGTGCTCTTTGGAAATCCAACTTTGTGCATAACCTAGACCTATAGAATCTTTTGCTCGCCCCCAACGGGTACCTTTCATAATGCCACCAAAAGACAGAGATCGATCCGCTGAAGTATAAGAATAAACTTCGGTTTTTCCATCAGAATACATACCCCTAAAAAAAGTACCTATATCCTCGGTAATACTCTGCTCCATATTGATACCAATACCCATCTTAATATTGGCTTTTCTTGCCCAACAAAGATCTGGGGCATTAGCATTGGGGTTTTCATAATTAAAAGTCGTACAAGTCGTTGCATTCTTAGTTGAATCAGTCTGAAAAACTGAGATGGCGTCACTATAGCTCCCTGATCTTTCCCGATTTCTGTAGCCTAAAATCCTTATCGCACCTGCTAGTCCATAAAGTACATGCTTATGTTCAATTTCTACTTGATCACCATAATAATTCCATATATTAAGATTCCTAGACATCTCATTCGGATCATAGGGGCCAGCAATCCGCGCAAAGCGTAAGGCCCAGTTATCAAAATATAACTCACCGGCAAAACCCGAGGTATAGCCACGGGCATCGGCACCAAAATCATAGGCAGCATTCGTTAAAAAGGCCATATTTGAAAATTGCCGACGTAAATCCCCTGCATAGGTATTTTTGTCAAAGATATCAAGAATACTAAAAGATCCTGCAGTAAAAACAAAACGGCGACTAGATACTGTTCCTGCTAATTGCATAGGGCCAGAATTAACCGCATTTTCAGTGCCACCCAAGGAGAAGGTTTGTCGGTAAATAGCTCTCGAGGTATACCAGCTAGAACTTTGAGTACCATTTTTTTGCAGTTCAAAGTTTTGAATACTGCCGCCTATGCCCTTGAGTCCTGAAAAGGGCAGTTCTGAGATCATCTCTGGGGCATAATAAAACTCACCGCCCTTCCACGCATTAACACCGGCGTAAAAAGTCACGCTCCCCGTAAAGCCCAATTCTGCATTAGGTGACAATGAGTTGGGAGTGTCATTTAAATTAGTATAAGCAGCTGGGAATGCAGGATGATAGCTGCTTATATAAGTCCCTTGTGAGTAGAGATTCCAGCGTTCATCTTGCAAGTTATGCCAACCATGGTTTGCCAATGCACTCATCAACGAAAACTCGCCATCAGTATTTAAATTAGGATAATTTTCAGCTTGCGCAGTAAGTGATAGGCTGGTGAAAGCCAATAGCAGGATTTTAAAATAATGGTTCCAGTTAAATAGACTGGGCTGTTTATTTGCAGGGAATACTTTATGGCAATAAGGTGGGCGTGGAGCAGGGTACTTCATAAGCGTGTGCGGATGGGGATTGATAAATTGTATTCTTTATAACACAGCACTATGACAAGCGGGCGACAAATTTCGTTTGCTAAAGAGAAGTAAGTGCCGAAATTTAAAACTTACGGCGATGAGAAAATGTTAATCAGCGTAGCAAAAATATATTGAAGTTGAAAACAACTTAAAGTAAGCCAGTAAATAAGAGTTTAGACTGAAATATGACCCAGTCTAGTTGCCAGAATTTTCTTGCGCTGTCATCTAACCTTAAAGCAACGTTCATGTAACTGTCACAGTACAGTTTTATTCTTTACTATGAAAGAGCTGTAGAAGGACTGTGGGAAACGCTAGTTATATAAAGCGCTAATCGCCGTCATTGCAGCGCCCTAATTAGTCTAGGAGTAAGCTGTGAAACTGTTCGCATCCATTCATAAATATGATGTTTTTATCTTTACTTGGGTATTTAATAGGCGTGTACACAGCGCTCTAATAGAGTTTTGTCGCTACCTATCAAAAACGGGTGACGGACTCTTCTATGTCTTAATTGCAGCCATTTTGTATGCCTATGAAGGTCCTAGTAGTGGTTGCTTACAAGCTATTTTATTGGCTTTTCTAATAGAGCGGCCAGTGTACTTGATACTTAAAAAAGGTTTAAAGCGCAATCGTCCTCAGGCTGCCTTAGAAAACTTCCATAGTGTTATTATTCCCTCTGATCAATTCAGCTTTCCATCTGGGCACACCTCGGCTGCCTTTATGATGGCAACCTTACTCAGTTATTACTTCCCTCCCTTAATGATGCTGCTTTATGTTTGGGCATTTTTCGTGGGTTGCTCGCGAGTGGTATTGGGTGTGCATTTCCCTACAGATATTTTGGCCGGTTCTTTGTTAGGCATCAGCATTGCAATTTTTAGTTTAGGACAAATATGAAGATTTTTTATGGCGTACAAGGAACCGGTAACGGTCATATCACCCGTGCTAGAGTGATGGCTAAAGAACTGTATGCGGCAGGTATTGATGTTGACTTTCAATTTACGGGGCGCCCCGCAGAGCAGTATTTTGATATGGCGATATTTAAAGATTATCAAGTACGTACAGGCTTAACCTTTAATACTCATAAAGGTCAGGTGAATTACTTAAAAACTGCCTTAGAAGCGAAGCCGCGTACCTTATTGAGTGATATTAAATCATTAGATTTAAGTGGCTATGATTTAGTCATCAGTGATTTTGAACCGGTTACTTCCTGGGCTGGTAGAAAACAAAAAAGAGCGGTGTTAGGTATCGGTCATCAATATGCGTTTAATCATGATATTCCAAGAGCAGGTTCTGACCCTATTGCTAATCAGGTCATGAAATATTTTGCGCCTGCTCATACTGGCGTAGGTTTACATTGGCATCACTTTGGTCAGCCTATTTTGCCGCCTGTAATTGATACGCCTGAAACGCCTAAAAGTATCATTAGAAATAAAATCATTGTTTATCTGCCTTTTGAAGATCAGAACGAAGTTGTAGCGTTATTAGCTCCCTTTACCGATTTTAGTTTTCATGTTTATGCGCCTGTGGTGGTCGAATCTACTTTTGCGCACATAGTGGTTAACCCTCTTTCTCGTGATGCCTTTCAAAAAGATTTATATGATTGCGCCGGCATTATCAGCAATGCGGGTTTTGAGCTGGCTAGTGAAGCCTTGCAACTAGGTAAAAAAATTCTCGCTAAACCATTACATGCACAAATGGAGCAAATTTCTAATGCTGCGGCCTTAAAGCAATTGGGCTATGGTCACACCATGAATGATCTGGATGCCGCTGTTATTAAACATTGGTTACAGGATGATAAGGCTATACAAATTAGTTATCCAAATATTGCCAAAGTATTAGTGCAATGGATATTAGATGATATGCCTAAAATGGATGCAGATTTTATTGAGTCCATTTGGAATACTGTCAACGTTGAGCATATTAAGCTTTAACCCGCTCAAATTTAAAAATCCCTCTTAAAAGTAAATTATAGGTAAAAAATTCTGTCTGATTCTTAAATTAATAACTAGGAGACTTGTCAATGCCAAGAAAAAATGCCATTAAAAGTTACGAAAAAGAAGTGTTTAATCGTAGAAGTCGCCGCAATATTACAAATAACAGCGCGTCTGAAGAGTTTGAGTTACTTGACCTTGTTGATTTTAGAACAGAAAGAAGAGTCTATGAACCTATAGTTCCGTTGACCAAAGCACAAGGCGTTTATATGAACGCTATTATGGAAAACATCATTACCTTCGGCATAGGGCCAGCAGGCACTGGAAAAAGTTATGTGGTCGCTGGCCTTGCCGCAGATCTATTAAGAGAAAAAAAGATTGAACGTATATTTCTAACTCGGCCTGGTGTTGAGGCAGGTGAAAAGTTTGGTTTTATCCCCGGTGAACTCGAAGACAAATACGCCCCTTATATTGAACCTTTTAGACAAATTTTTAATGACCGTCTAGGGCGCTCACAAGTTGATTACCTCATAAAGCACAAACGTATCTGTGCCACACCCTTAGCCTTTATGCGTGGCCAAACCTTTAAAAACTGTTGGGCTATATTAGATGAGGCACAAAATACCACACCAACTCAGATGAAGCTTTTTTTAACGCGCATAGGTGAAAACTGTAAAGTCATTATCGATGGCGATATAGAGCAGAAAGATATTGCCATGCAATCTGGACTTGCTGATGCAGTAAATCGACTCAAACATACCAAAAAAGTCAGTGTGGTAGAGTTTGGTATTGATGATGTCGTACGCTCAGGCATAGTTAAAGAAGTGCTTAGGGCTTATGCTAATCAATGAGCTTACTTAGTCAATGCTTGTCTCACAAAATTTTAATTTAAATACTATGTTCCCTACCTTGCAAACTCGCGCTAGATTCATCGGTGCTTTTATTTTATTAAGTTTAGGTGCTTGGGTTTTGCATAGTTACTTAAGCTATTTAGCTTGGTCGGTGGTAATAGGTATTTGTACTTGGCCTCTTTATCAACGACTATTAAAAGGTAATGCTGAACAAGGAAAATTAAACTGGGCGGCATGGCTATTAACTTTGTTAATAGCCATGATGATTTTAGCACCACTGAGTTATGGTTTATTGCGCTTAGCTCAGGAGGCACAAACACTGTCTCAATTACTCACTGATGTGAAAAGCATCAACATTCCACCCCCAGTTTGGTTGACTTCACTGCCTGTTATCGGCTTATGGCTACAACAAAGCTGGATTACTTTACTAAGTAGTTCTACAGTCCATCATGACATTTTACAATGGTTAAGCACCAGTAATGCCGGTACTTATAGCCAACATATTGCTGGCCATCTACTGCATTATTTTTTCGGTTTTTTTATTCTACTGGTAGCTTTGTTTAGTGTTTATCAGTATGGCAACTACTTAGCTCAAAAGACTATAAGTAGTCATCAACATATATTCGGAGCGCAAAGCTTACGCTATATCCAGCATGCTACAGCGACTTTGCGATCTACAGTGAATGGCTTATTACTTATAGGCTTAGCTAAGGGCTTATTGTTGGGGGGGGCTTATGCATTGGTAGGTTTAAGTCATCCTGCCATGCTAGGAGCAATAACAGGGATTTTTGCCATGATTCCTTACGCAGCAAAATTAATTTTTACTAGTTGTGCGTTGGTGTTATTAGTTAACGGTGAAGCCTTGTTAGGTAGTGGTTTATTTGTTTACGGTATGATACTTACGCTCATTGCTGATAATTACGTACGACCGGTTTTAATTGGTAAAGCGGTGCAATTACCGTTTATTTGGACTTTGCTAGGTATCTTTGGTGGCATGGAGTGTTTGGGTTTACTAGGCTTATTTTTGGGCCCAGCACTGATGGCAGTGCTTATTTCTATTTGGAGGGATTGGGTAGAGCTAATTAGTAAGCCATTATCATCAATAGAGTCTTCCTAAGCACGGTAGTTATTATTTACTATTGAGAGCGATTATCTTTGTCCTCATTTACTTAGCCAATCCATCAGCTGTATAGCCACCCAATCGCCAGCATCAAGGGTTAAATCATGCCCTGCACTAGCATGGCTGCGGAGTTCTAGTTGCCACTGTTGCTGTATTGCCATTGAACAACGCGGCGATACCAGTCGATCTTGTAGGCTATTAAGTAATAAAACAGGGTGGGACGTTTTTTTATCGCTAGGTTTGTAGCTGGCTGCGGCGAGAATTTGCTGAAGACTATTTTTAAAGCTAATCGGCTGTTCAGACTGAATTTTTTCCCAATCCAATATAACGGAGCTATTGGCATCGGAATTATTACTGGTTAACTGTAATATTTTCTCTTCTCGTTGTCTTACATTGCTTGTAAGCACCAGATTAATAAAGCGATGATAACTTTGCCAGCGCAGTCGCTGATAAAAAGGACTTAAACTGGCAAAGCTGGTGTTTATGAGTGTAGCCGTAGCTATATCTTCTGGGTAGTTTTGCATCCATTCCCAAGCCACCATGGCGCCTAGTGATAGTGCTAGTAAATTAACGGGTTGTTGTAAGCAACCTTTAGCAAGAGCCTGAGCACGAACCTGATGTGTAATTTGTGCAATGGTATTTGGGCTGGTTTCTTGATAAAGGCAGCCGGTACCTGGTAAATCTAATAAAGTGATTTTCGCATCAGGAAACATTGCCTGCAGCTTTGGAATAAAAGCACCCCAGTGCTTAGATTCTCTAGCAAGACCTCTGAGCAGTATCCAGTGTTTTTCTGTTGCGTTATTCATACCAAAGTTCCAGCGCTTTTTGATAAAAAGTCTGTTTTTTTTCTGGCGTAAGCGGTGTCCATTTTTCAGGATATAAAAGGCTGCGATGTAAGAAATCAAATAACGCGAAGTGGCGCCTAAATATTCGTTGCTGCCGATGTGGTAATAGCGGGTGAAACAAGCCGTGTCTTGAAAATAAATGTAGAGGACTTTTACGTAGCCACAGCCATGAACCCATTTCTAGGGTTAGCGGTAAAAATACACGTTCTTCATTGTTTTGTAATTTAAATTCATCAAATAAATAATCCCACAAATCACCATTGATCATATATTCTTGAGAAGTGGGTTCGATTTTATAAATATGATGTTGATAGCAACGATCAAGTTGAACTTTTAAAGCATAAATTTCCGCAAGAAAGGCGAAGGGGGTTTTAGAAGATGCGTAAGGAAACCATAAGCGATCATTAAGTCCAAAACCTGAATGTAAGTCAAAAGCAATGGACAAGGGCGCATTAAAAAGCTGTTGCTCAACTACGCGACATACTGCTAGGGCTTCTTTTTCCATATTAAGTGGATTGCCTCGATACCAAGGTAGATGAGGCGAAATACACTGGCCACTAAAGATGCGAGTAACGCCTTCGCCTTCTATAGGCGCATTACGCATGAGATCAACACCATTACCATTGCAACGGGTTCCCATGTATACGCCCACTGGATTAACGATCGGTATAAAAATAAGTCGAGATTTTTCCAGTCGTGCTAAGAATTCCTGATCCCAGTCTAGTAAATGGCTGATTGTTTCTAAATAGGACAAGATAACTTGAGAGCCTATTTTTTCTAAGCCATGTACGCCGCCAAAAAAGGCTAAGACTGGCACGTCAGGTCGATTAGACCCCAAGGTGATGCAATGAATAGGAAATTCGTGGCCTTTAAAAGCAATTCGTTCAATGATTTCGATATGGGCACGGTCACCTAATTTCTCAATGACACGCTGCAGTTGCTCTAGTTCAGGAAAATTAATTATAGCCATAAAAACAAGTCATTTTAACGGTAGTCTAATTCTGATACGCGCTCTACAGTGCCATTATTAGATAATGGCTGCCCATATCGAAAATTGAGATGACAATAGCTGAATGAGTAAACCAGTCAGCACTATGAGGTTAGTCTTTTAATAAAGATTGAAGTGCGTCTTGATTATCTTCGTGTTTGAAATGTATAAATTTAGCAGAAAAGTCATCACGCGACTTAGTTCTAAGGGTATCTAGATTTTGAATGAGCACACCCATGGCCAGTAGCGTATTGGCTGGGACCTGATTAGCTAACATTTCTTCTCCGAACTGCTTTAGTGTCAGTTCCTGAATGGCATAGTCTTGAAAGTCGCCAAGGACTTCTTGTAAGCCTTTGAGATTTTTAATGAAGACTTTTATTTGCTGCTCAGGATAAAGGTTTTGGAAGAATTCCATTAAATAACGTAACTTTTTACATGATTTTCTTAGGTCATGTAAAGCTTCAGCAGGTGATTGCTCGTTGATAGCATCACCTTCTTGTAATACCCTTTTGTAATTTTTCCAAATTCGTCGATCAGCCAGTTGCTTAATGCTCAGCTTGGCATTGGGCTCAACTGGGGTCAGTGGTGCTTGGGCTTTAAGATACTGCTCCCATTCAGAGATAGTGGTTAAATATCTATTTGAACGTAACTTTGTAGCCAGCTCTTTTTGAGCGTTGTTTTGTTTAGACAATAAAAAGTCATAAAGTGGATGCAGATCATCACGCATTGATTCTGGAAGACTGTTTTTATAATCTGTGAAATTGAGCAGATAAACATCTAAATCTCGAGTCGGGCCAGTGACTTGCCCTAACCAGGAAAAGAAATCAGTGTAGTATTGGCTGGTGTTTTCAGGTAATAGATTTTTAAGTTGATTTAGTCCTGCACGCGTTCTGCGTACAGCCACTCTAAAATCATGTAGAAATTCACTATCAGTATTAGCAATGGTGCCCTGTTCATTATCTTTAATAGCTTTAAGTAAATGGCTGTAGATATATTTAGTAGCTATATCTGCGCGCATATCAGGGTCTAGGTTGACATTTAATTTTGAGCTATAGTCATTGGGTTTTCGACCTTGCATGTGTAACGCGGTTAATAGTAGCGGTTTATGCGTAGGAATTAAGCCAAAATCTTTAGTGAGTAGTTCTATGGTATGTTCAGTTGCTTTATCGTAACCTTTAATGGGCAGTAGGATAACGCGGTTATCAAAAAGATCGTGCTCCTCTATGATGAGTCGGAGGATTATTTTTTCATCGTTATTGAGAATGTTGAGATTATAAGTTTCATAATCCAGATTGCATACGGCGAGTAAGGCACGACACTCTAATAAGGGCTCAATAAGTTGTCGGATTTCTTCTGATGG
The DNA here is from genome assembly GCA_003584895.1 of Methylococcales bacterium. GTDB lineage: Bacteria > Pseudomonadota > Gammaproteobacteria > Methylococcales > Methylomonadaceae > Methylobacter_C. The sequence continues at coordinate 21,296 of QVQF01000056.1, read as the reverse complement.
TAGTTGATGGCTGAAACTAGGTACTTCATTAAGATCAACGCTAGCAATCATTGAATCATCGCTTAGGGTTCTTAATATAAGGCTTGAGCTTGATTTTGATCGATTAAATTCACAACTAATACCTTTTGCGTAAAGTCGCCAATCAAAGCTGTCGTAATATGTTTTTAACGAATATTGCTTAGAAACCAATTGCACAGTCGCTTTGTCGCTTAGCTTAGCAATAAATTTATTGGCGCTTAAACTGGTTATAAAGTTAAATGGTAGTGACATATTAAAGACGCTTGATGGTGTGATAGGAATTGGATAAACGATTCATTTTGTAATAATAACAAGCTCGTATTAATATTTAATGACAGTGTAACAATCAAAGACTATCGTAGACTAGTTTTAATCTTGGCAGCTTTTTAAATATATCGGTGTTTAATATGAGTAAAGAATTATGCTTACTAAGGCATGGAAAATCTGACCGCGATCTTGCAGTTGATGATTTTGACCGGCCATTAAAAAAACGCGGCAAAACTGCAGTGCAACGCATGGGCGAGTGGATGCAACAACAGCATATATTGCCTGATTATCTAGTAAGTTCCCCCGCAAAAAGAGCAATTTCTACTGCAAATATTGCCCATAAAGCTTTGGCGGTAGAAGGTTTAGATATTATGCAAGATAAGCGCATGTATCAATCCGGACTTGAGGCTATAAAATCAGTATTAGCAGAGTGTCCAATTAACGCTGCTAGAGTTTTGCTGGTGGGGCACAATCCTGATTTGGAAGATTTATTGATTTATTTGGTGGGCGCTTCACGTTTGCCAGAAACCAATAAATTATTGCCAACTTCATCGCTAGTGCGTTTGAAGATGCCTGAGGATTGGTCAACCTTAGAGCCTGGCTGCGCGCAATTGTTATCTATAACTTACGCAAAATCTTTATTAGATGAAGAAATTTGATTTTGACTGTGTCATCAGAGTCTAGCTATTAAAATAAAATAGTAATGTCATGGTTTTGTCATATAACATCCATATTCTTGTAATCTTAGGATTGCATAATAGCTTCACAACAACCAACATGAGATTTCATAATGAAAATATCTTTTAAAACTAAATCGTTGATTGCAGCAATGGGTTTTGCTACATCAGCAATGTTCAGTGTTACGGCAACAGCAGTACAAACCGTTGATGCTGGTGTACCTGCGTATCAAAAAGTAAATGGAATTTCTGGTAATTTGTCGAGTGTTGGTTCTGATACATTAGCAAATTTAATGACGTTATGGGCTGAAGAGTTTAACCGTGAATACCCTAACGTTAATATTCAAATTCAAGCAGCAGGTTCTTCAACTGCGCCACCAGCCTTAACAGAAGGTACTTCAAACATAGGTCCTATGAGCCGTGAAATGAAAGATGACGAATTAGTCGCTTTCGAAGATAAATATGGTTACAAACCAACCGCTGTTCCAGTTGCGATTGATGCCTTGGCTGTTATGGTTAATAAAGATAACCCCGTTAAAGGTTTGAGTCTTCCACAAGTTGACGCTATTTTTTCGTCTACTCGTAAATGTGGTCATGCTGCAGACATTGATAACTGGGGTGATGCAGGTGTAGCAGCATGGGCTTCTAAAAGCATCCAGTTATACGGACGTAATTCAGTATCAGGTACTTACGGCTATTTTAAAGAACACGCTTTATGTAAAGGTGACTTTAAAAGTAACGTAAACGAACAACCAGGTTCTGCTTCTGTTGTTCAATCAGTTACTTCTTCAGCTAACGGTATCGGTTATTCAGGTATGGGCTACACCACATCAGGTGTAAGAATGGTTCCTTTAGCTAAAAAAGAAGGTCAAGCGTTTGTTGAAGCTACACCAGAAAATGCTATTAATGGCAGTTATCCTTTAACACGTTATTTGTACATTTATATCAACAAAAAACCTAACCAACCTTTAGCACCTTTAGAAAATGAATTCATGAAAATGGTTTTATCTAAAATTGGTCAGCAAGTTGTAATAAAAGATGGATATATTCCATTACCAGCTAAAGTTGTTGATAAAGTATTGACTACTCTTAAGTAAATCGCTTTATGTAAGTCGTTTTAACAATAATGGAAGCGTTATTAACAAGGATGTTAGTCTGATTAATGATGTATCCCCTCGACGATAGTTATCGTTAATCTAGGCAGTCAAGTAATTACGGTTGGGTTTCAAATCATGATTCTCAGCCGTTTTTTTTGAAACTTGGGTTATCATTGTCACATTTAATTTCTATAAGCTGCTCATGTCTGAAATAAACAGTCAAACTAAATATTCCTCAGCTATAACAAAAACATCGGGTAGCGCCCATGAACGTTGGCGACTGATAAAAGATGTCATAGCTCGCTATGGTGTTGTTATCGGTGGTCTAGGTGTTATTGTTGCTATTGCCTTGATTTTCTTCTATTTGTTGTATGTGGTTTATCCCTTATTCATTTCAGCAACTGCTGAATCGGTTAATCAATATGAAGTGCCTGAAGCTAGTTTAGGTAAAACCGTATTGTTAGGCGTTGAAGAGCAAAACGAAGTCGCCGTCAGATTTACTGATGCCGGGCAGGTTGTTTTCTTCGAAGTGGCAACCGGGAAAAACATTTTAACTCAAGCCATAAAAATACCCGAAGGCGCACATATTGTGAGCTTTGCGCAGGGTAGTCCTAATAACGAAGGGGCTGTTATATATGGCTTATCTGATGGTAAGGCCATCATCGTTAAGCATCAATATAAGGTCACTTATCCCAATAACATTAGGAAAATCACCCCAGTTTTAAGTTATCCGATGGGCGAAGAGCCATTGCTAGTTGATGTCTCAGGTGCTGCGTTGGAAAAAATTGCCGTTAAAATCGGTGAAGATACCAGTACTATCGTGGTAAGTAGTGCAGAAAAAATTCGTTTGGTGCATTTTGAAAAAGAAAAGTCCTTGTTTGCAGATGAGGCGACCATTACTCGAACTGATTCGGTGCTAGATTATTCTGCAGCTGAAGTGGTCGATATTTTAATTGATAAAGAAGAACGTAATCTTTATTTATTAGGTAATGCAGGTCAGTTAGCTCTATTTGATATTGTCGACAAAAGCACGCCTAAGTTAGTTAATGAGCAAGATATACTTCAGTCTGGACTAAAAGTGACCAGCGCTGTATTTTTGAACGGCGATCTTTCCTTGATGATCGGTGATTCCAGCGGACTAGTGTCGCAATGGAGCAAGGTGCGAGACAAGCAAAATAACTTTTCTATGCAAAAAGTTAGAGCCTTTAAAGTCTCAGATAAAGCCGTAATCGCAATTAATCCAGAACAGCGTCGCAAAGGCTTTGTAACCTTAGATGCCGACGGCATGATGGGTATTTATCATTCAACTTCCGAAAGGGAAATGATAAAAGATCGGATCGGAAGTTCACGTCCCCTTAACGCAGCCATTTCGCCAAGAGCCAATGCACTGTTAGTGCAATCTAGCGACAATCTTATTAGTTATTGGAAAGTTGAAAATCAACATCCTGAAGTTTCATTACGTTCGTTATGGCAAGAAGTTTGGTACGAAAGCTATCCTAAGCCAGATTATATTTGGCAGTCTTCTTCAGCTAATAGTGATTTTGAGCCGAAATATAGCTTAACACCCTTGGTATTCGGTACGCTAAAGGCAGCTTTTTATGCGATGTTGATGGCTATGCCTTTGGCGTTGATGGGCGCTATTTATACCGCCTACTTTATGACACCCAAAATGCGCCAATATGTTAAGCCATCCATTGAACTCATGGGGGCTTTGCCTACCGTTATTTTGGGATTTTTGGCTGGATTATGGCTAGCGCCTTTTATTGAGCAGCATTTGGCAGGTCTGTTTGCCTTGTTTATGATTATCCCTTTAAGCGTTATGTTGTTTGCCTATGCGTGGCAGTATTTGCCTAAAGATCTACAGGAAAGCATTCCTGATGGTTGGGAAGCGGCTTTATTAATACCCGTTATCATATTAAGTGCTTGGTTTGCTTTAAGCGTAAGCGTACCTTTAGAGGCTTTATTATTTAATGGTAGTTTACGTGAATGGTTTAAAAGTGAATGGGGCATAGGCTATGATCAACGTAATGCATTGGTCGTGGGTATAGCGATGGGCTTTGCGGTTATTCCAACTATTTTCTCTATTGCGGAAGATGCAATTTTTAGTGTACCCAAGCATTTAACAGTGGGTTCTTTGGCATTAGGTGCAACACCTTGGCAAACCATGATTAAAGTCGTGTTGTTAACTGCCAGTCCGGGTATTTTTTCAGCGGTCATGATAGGTTTAGGGCGTGCCGTTGGCGAAACGATGATTGTTTTAATGGCAACGGGTAATACTCCAGTAATGGATTTAAGCGTCTTTCAAGGTTTACGTACCTTAGCTGCTAATATTGCCGTAGAAATGCCTGAATCCGAAGTAGATAGTACTCATTACCGAGTCTTGTTTTTAGCAGCCTTGGTGTTGTTTGTATTTACGTTTGTTTTTAACACGTTAGCTGAGATTATTCGTCAGCGCTTACGCGAAAAATATAGCTCATTATGATTAGATTATGGTTTAAAAGCGGCGCCCCTTGGATATGGCTGAATGCAGCAGCTGTCAGCTTAAGTCTTATCATGGTTGTTGGTGTATTGGGTTTGGTAATCGGGCGTGGTGTGGGTCATTTCTGGCCGCATCAAGTTAGTCAATTTAGTTATCAAGAACTTAATAAACAGCCTCAAATTATTATTGGTGAAAAAGTTGATACCAGTATTACACCGGCTGCTATGGCAAAAACGACTGGCCATATCATGGCGGATAATGAAGATACGTTGGTCCAGTATTTAATTAAAACCGGTAATCGCGATGTGACGGGCACAGATTTTCGCTGGATACAGGAGCGCAATATAAAGGCTCACAGTGAACCTGAAGATTTGATCGTTATAGAACGTCGGGAGTGGGGTAACTTTTACGGACAGTTAGTCGAAGTTAAAGAAAACGGCGCCACTATTGCTAGCGGTGAACAAGCATGGCCGGTATTGCAAACGAAAATTGATGAGACCTTAGCGATATTTAAAGAAATAACGCAAATAGAAAAAAAGGAAGTTGGAGCCATCAATTATGGCTTAGAGCGTCTAAGGCTTAAACAAAGAAAACTAGAGTTGAAAAATGCCTTTGATGATTTAGCAAAACAAGACATTGCTACTGAAAAAGCAGCCTTCGATGCTGAATATAAGCAATATCAAGTTAAGTTGACAGAGCTCTATCAGAAGTTACGTAGTGATAGTTTGGTTGCTAAAACCGAAAGCGGTAGTGAACTGGTTATTCCGTTGTCGAAGGTTGTTAGAGTTTTTCAACCGAATACCATGAGTTTGCTGGATAAAATATTGCATTATGCAAATAAGGTCGTTGAGTTTTTAACCGATGATCCACGCGAAGCTAATACAGAAGGTGGCATTTTCCCTGCTATCTTTGGTACTGTCATGATGGTTATGATGATGTCGGTGATAGTGACGCCTTTTGGTGTAATTGCTGCCGTGTATTTACGGGAATATGCTAAACAAGGCTTTATCACGCGTTTAATTAGAATAGCGGTGAATAATCTTGCCGGTGTGCCTTCGGTGGTTTATGGGGTATTTGGCTTAGGCTTCTTTGTTTATATTTTAGGCGGCAATATCGACCAATTGTTTTTCCCTGAGTCTTCGCCTGCCCCTGTTTTTGGTACACCTGGTTTATTGTGGGCCTCTATTACTTTAGCTTTGTTAACCTTGCCTGTTGTTATTGTCTCTACAGAAGAAGGCTTGGCGCGTATTCCAAGTTCCATCCGAGAAGGTAGTTTGGCCTTAGGTGCAACTAAACTTGAAACCTTATGGTTGACGGTTTTGCCTATGGCGAGTCCTGCGATGATGACGGGGTTAATATTAGCGGTGGCTAGGGCGGCTGGTGAGGTCGCGCCATTAATGTTGGTGGGTGTCGTTAAGTTAGCGCCCACTTTACCCTTAGATGGCAACTTTCCGTTTTTGCATTTAGATAGAAAATTTATGCATCTTGGATTTCATATATATGATGTCGGTTTTCAAAGCCCCAATGTTGAGGCGGCGAGACCATTGGTTTATGCGACTGCATTATTGCTGGTGTTGGTAATTATAGGCCTAAATTTGGCTGCAATTGTCATCAGGAATAATTTGCGGGAAAAATATCGGGCACTGGAAGGTTAAACAAATGACACAACAAATAAGATCACACTCAATTGATATGAGCTCTGTATTACGAGGCAAGGATGCAGCGCAAGCGCCTAGTGAAACTTGTATTAAGGTAGAAAATCTAAATTTATTTTATGGCGAGAAGCAAGCATTACATGGCATTAACATGGAAATGCAAAAGAAAAAAGTAACCGCTTATATTGGGCCTAGTGGTTGTGGTAAATCAACATTGTTGCGTTGTATTAATCGCATGAATGATTTGGTCGATAGCGCAAAGATTGAAGGTAAAATTCTCCTAGATGGCGAAAATATCTATGATAAGTCTGTCAATGTCGCGGCATTGCGTAGACGAGTCGGTATGGTATTTCAAAAGCCAAACCCTTTTCCTAAGTCTATCTTTGAGAATGTTGCTTATGGCCTTAGAATTCAAGGTGTTAATGATAAACATATCTTAGAAGAAACGGTTGAAAATGCGCTACGCGGTGCTGCGTTATGGGATGAAATGAAAGACCGCTTAAATGATAATGCCTTGGGTATGTCAGGTGGGCAGCAACAACGTTTGGTTATTGCTAGAGCCATTGCGATTGAGCCTGAAGTATTATTGTTAGATGAGCCAGCTTCTGCACTGGATCCTATTTCAACATTAAAAATTGAAGAGCTCATCAATGAGCTTAAAGAAAAATATACCATCGTTATCGTTACGCACAATATGCAACAAGCTGCGCGTGTATCTGATTACACGGCATTTATGTATATGGGCGAATTGATAGAGATAGGTACAACCAGTGAGTTGTTTACTAATCCTAGTAAAAAACAAACAGAAGATTACATTACCGGTCGGTATGGCTAATTAGGAGCAAAAAATGGATAACAGTAAAATAGGCCATCATATATCTGAACAATTCAATAAAGAACTGGAAGATGTACGCAACAAAGTCTTAGCCATGGGTGGCTTGGTTGAGCAACAGTTAGAATTAGCAATAGAAGCTCTTATTACAGGTAATGTTGAACAGGCAGAGCTTGTCATTGGTCAAGATAGCCAAATTGATATACTTGAAGTAGCGATTGAATTGGAATGTACTCAGATTTTGGCGCTCAGGCAGCCCACCGCTTTCGATTTAAGATTATTGCTTGCAGTTATTAAAATCGTCCATGAGCTAGAAAGAATCGGTAACAAAGCCAAGCGTATTGCTGAAATGGCTGTTAAGTTGTCAAGTCATACCAATAGTATGCCTAAGCATGATATGGATCGCATGGTTGAGTTAGTCAAAGCCATGTTAGATAATGCCTTGGATGCTTTTGCTAGAATGTCGATAGAAGAAATTCCTGCTATTACTGAGCGTGATCAAAAAGTCGATCGTGAATATGAGAATATAGTCAGGTTGTTGATTACTCACATGATGGAAGATCCAAGAAACATAACTCGTTTCTTAGATGTACTGACTACAGTACGTGCTTTAGAAAGAGTAGGTGATCATGCTAGGTATATCTGCGAACATTTGGTATTTATGATTAAAGGCGAAAATGTCCGTCATTTGACTCAAGAAGAATTAGTCGACAAGATTAATACTCCTCGCTAAGTACCCTATCATTCTGCGTAGACAACGATCTAAGTTGGCAGCTTTAAAGCTGTAAACTTGGGTCGTGTTGTTTTAGCTGATTTTAAAATCGCTAAGTATTTTACCCACCAGTTTAGTCTGCAAATGTTTAGGGAGTAGTGACGCCTAAAAGGTCTAAAATTTTAACCCCCCGTCATATTCATATAACGCAGAATAACCGGTTGTTCATGGACGTTAAATTCGTGTTTCTCCGGCTTGATCAACATGGCGTCAACAATAGTTTGTTTAAGTATGGCCATATCACCAGGATGGGCTCTAAGCACGGCTTTTAAATCAACTGAATGTTCGTTACCCAAACATAATAATAAGCGGCCTTCTACTGTTAAGCGTACTCGATTACAGGTGCTACAAAAATTTTCGCTATGGGGTGAAATAAAGCCTACCCGAGATGATGTGCCGTTAACTTTAAAGTAGTTAGAAGGCCCGCCTGTTTTTTCAAGGCTGGCGACTAAAGAAAACTGCTGGGCTAAATCTTGCTTGATTAAGTCACTAGAATAATAAGCACTGGAACGATCATGCTGATCCACGATGCCTAGCGGCATTTCTTCGATAAAGCTGATATCTAAGCCATTATCGACGGCATACTGCACTAGATTACAAACTTCTAGATGATTTTGGTTTTTAAGTACGACGGTATTGATTTTTATGCGTTCAAAACCAGCTAATTTGGCTGCTTGTATGCCTCTAAGCACTTGTTGCAAATTACCAGTTCGGGTAATAGCTTTAAATTTATCTGCATCTAAGGTATCTAGGCTGATATTAATGCGTTTGATACCGGCCGCTTTTAAGTCCATCGCCATCGCTTCCAATTGCGAACCGTTAGTGGTGATGACTAGTTCCTGCAAACCTTCAATTCGGCCTATATTTTCTAATAACTCCAGCGCACCTTTCCTAACTAAAGGTTCACCGCCAGTGATTCTTATCTTTTTTACGCCTAATTCAGCGAAGGCTTTAGCTAGTATATGAATTTCTTCCAGCGTTAACACTTGCTCGCGCGGCAAGAAAGTCATGTCTTCAGCCATGCAATAGACACAGCGAAAATCACAGCGATCAGTGATAGAAATTCGTAAATAATCAACCGTTCTGCCAAAACGATCAATTAATACCTTAGGGGTAGCAGCAGGTGTCATAGTTAAACAGCGATAGAAAGTAAGCGTTTAATATTAACATAAATAGCTTAGTTATCGATTGTGTAATAAAAAACGTCACCTAGTTAGTTTAAAATTAATCGTAAATAACGATAAGTCTATACAATGCCCATCAAACTACAGGCGGAGTCATCCATGCTAAAAAAAATATTACGCGCGTTACTGATTTTATTATACAAAGTCGAGGTGACTGGGCTAGATCATTATAAAAATGCTGGTAAAAGGGTATTGATTATCGCTAATCACACTTCCTTTTTAGACCCTTTGCTACTGGGTGTATTTTTACCTGATAACATCACTTTTGCTATCAATACTCAAATGTCTCAACGTTGGTGGTTAAAGCCATTTTTAAGATTGTCGCGAGTATTTCCTATGGACCCTACTCATCCTATTTCCTTAAAGGATTTAATCCATCATCTGGAAAATGATACGCATACGGTTATTTTTCCAGAAGGCCGTATTTCGGTGACCGGTTCATTAATGAAAATTTATGACGGTACCGGTATGGTTGCTGATAAATCTAAAGCAGCTATTTTGCCAGTGCGTATTTCAGGCAGTCAATATACCTATTTTTCAAAACTGCATAGAATCTCACGTCTACGGTTATTCCCTAAAATCAGCATTCATATTTTACCGCCCGAGATTATCAATGCTCCTGATACTCTAAAGGGTAAGCCTCGTCGTGCTTATTGTGGGCAGCAATTAGCAGATATCATGACTAAAATGATGTTTGTAACTAGTCCTTATCGACAAAGTATTTTTACCAGCTTGCTGGATGCTCGCAAAGTCCATGGTGGTGCGCATAATGTAGTTGAAGACTTAGAACGTATTCCCTGGTCTTATAACACCTTAATAACGCGCAGTATTGCAGTTGGACAGGTCTTAACTAATATTACGAGTAAAAGTGAATATGTGGGAGTTTTTTTACCTAACTCCACTAAAACCTTAATGACCATCTTAGGTTTGCAGTTGCAGGGACGTGTGCCTGCCATGTTGAATTTTTCTACGGGTTCTGCAGCTATGCTGCTAGCCTGTCAAGTCGCCCAAGTAAAAACGGTATTAACATCTCGACGTTTTATAGAGTTGGCTGATTTTGGTGCTGTGGCTGAGCAGTTAAGTCAGCAATGTAACCTAGTGTATTTGGAAGATTTAGCAAAAAATATTTCTACCAAGGATAAGATTCTAGCTCTTATTAAGTCTAAAACAACGGATTATTGGTATTCATCGAGTGCTGTCAATCCAGATAGCCCTGCGGTAGTGCTTTTTACTTCAGGTTCTGAGGGCACGCCTAAAGGTGTGGTACTGTCGCATGCCAATATTTTAGGTAATCTTAAGCAGCTAGAGGCTTGTATTAATTTTAATGCTCAAGATCGAGTGCTTAATTTTTTACCTATGTTTCATTCTTTTGGTTTTACGGTAGGCACGCTGTTACCGTTAATGAACGGCATAAAAACCTTCTTTTATCCAACGCCGCTGCATTACAGTGTGATCCCAGAAATAGCTTATGAAACTCATGCCACTATTATGTTTGGCACTAATACCTTTTTATCAGCTTATGCGAAAACAGCACATCCCTATGATTTTTATAATCTACGTTATGTGGTGGCGGGTGCTGAAAAATTACAAGAAAATACCCGACAACTTTGGGCAGATAAATTTGGTATTCGTATTTTAGAAGGCTATGGTGCAACTGAAACGTCACCAATTACTTCAGTTAATACGCCGCTACATTATAAAGCCGGTACTGTAGGTCGTTTTATGCCTTGTATGGAACATCAATTAGAACCTGTGCCTGGCATTACTGATGCAGGCTTACTGCATGTTAAAGGCCCAAATATTATGCTGGGTTATTTACTAGCAGATAATCCCGGTGTTTTAGTGCCACCAGAATCTATCTATGGCAAAGGTTGGTACGACACAGGTGATATCGTTCATGTCGATGAGCAAGGTTTTATTAGCATACGAGGACGCAGTAAACGTTTTGCCAAAGTGGGTGGCGAAATGGTTTCATTAACTGCAGTTGAGCAGTTAGCGATTAATGCTTGGCCGCATGCACAACACGCTGCGATTAGTGTGCCTGATGCTAAAAAAGGCGAGCAGGTGATATTAGTGACCACACAAAAACAAGCCTCAGTTAATGAATTAGCCAGTGCTTCGCCAGGCGTTGCACTGATCAGTTTGCCTAAAAAAATTGTGGTCGTAGACGCTATTCCGGTGATGGCCACCGGAAAAGTGAATTATCCAGAAGTGGCTGATTTAGTCGCAAGCCGTCATTAAATAATTCCGCTATCAATGACAGGCATTACCCAGTATTGAATGCCGGAACCTTTAAAGTCGTGATGCAATTGAGCTAATAAGCGAGGTAATTCTTGTTCTGGTACATACATTTGAAAACGGGTGCGTTTTTGACGCCCCGTGACTTGTTCGGCCAGTGATAGGCCTTTATTCTCATGGTGATGAGCATAAACCTGAAAACTACTAAAGCCATGCTCTGTTTCCATCAGTAGTAATTGGTCTACCAACATTTCTTCAAGACTGGGTGGAATATTGAGTGTCACTAAATATTCGCTAGTATTCATAATGTTATCTCCTTAGGTAAGCCGAATAATTTATACAATATCGGCAATAAGAATAAGGTTAAAAATGTGGATGATACTAGGCCACCGATGACCACAATGGCTAAAGGTCTTTGAATTTCTGAGCCGGGTCCACTGGCAAATAACAGAGGAATTAAGCCGAAGGCAGCGATACTGGCAGTCATCATGACAGGTCTTAACCGACGTGATGATCCTAAGGTGACCACATTCAGTAAATCCATGCCGGTTGCTTTGAGTTGATTGAAATAACTGACCATGACCACGCCATTGAGTACGGCTATGCCCAATAAAGCGATAAAGCCCACTGAGGCTGGCACAGATAAATATTCACCTGAAAGCCATAGGGCAAATACGCCACCGACCATAGCCAATGGAATGTTGGATAGTACCAGTACGGCTTGACGTACTGAGCCAAAAGTTGAAAACAACAACAAAAAAATCAGTACTAAGGATATAGGCACTACTAAGGAAAGAGTGGCCGCGGCTCGTTGTTGGTTTTCAAATTGGCCGCCAAATTCTAGAGTATAGCCGGTGGGCAAGGCTACATTTTCAGCAACAGCTTTACGAGCTTCTTCGACAAAGCCGACTAAATCACGATCTTGAACATTACTGCGTATCACGACAAAGCGCTGACCACGCTCGCGACTAACAGAAACCACGCCCTCTACTTTTTTTATAGTGGCTATGGTTGATACGGGCACATGGCTGCCATTAGCTAAGCTAATCTGCAGATCGTCAAAATTAGCCGTGTTGCTGTTGCCACGTAAAATCAACGGTGTACGTTTAATGCCTTCTTGAACGATGCCTAAGTTTAAACCTTCAATTTGGGCGCGTAATAATGTTTCAATACTATCGCTATCTAAGCCTAGACGACCAGCCGCCAACTTATCGATATTGACGGATAAAAATTGCATGCCGTCATTTTGTTTGGCAAAGACATCACTAGAACCTTTGATATGCCTTAGGGTTTCGGCAATGGCATTAGCTTTTTCATTTAAAACGCCTAGGTCCGTACCGAACAATTTAACGGCGACATCACCTCGTGTACCAGTAAGCATTTCTGATACCCGCATTTCTATAGGTTGAGTAAAACCAAAAGCGATGCCAGGCGTTTGGGCCATAACCTTGCGTATTTCTTCGATTAAAACCTCTTTACTCGCCATTCGCCACTGATCTTTAGGTTTAAGCACCAAGAAAGTATCGGTTTCATTTAAACCCATAGGATCAAGGCCCAGTTCATCTGCGCCGACTCTCGAAACTATCGTCGCTATTTCTGGGATATGTTTAAGCAGGTTTTTTTGCACTTGCCCATCTAAGGCGACGGATTGTGCCAAGGTAATTGAGGGTAGTTTTTCTAGCTGTAAAATAATATCGCCTTCATCCATAGTCGGCATAAAAGTGCTGCCTATTTGGGTAAAGACCAATATAGTAACAGCCAATAATATTCCCGCAGCTGTAAATACGCGTTGACTATGTGCTAAGCACCATAACAAGGCGGGTTGGTAAGCTTTTTGTAACTGCCTAGGCAGCCAAGGCTCTTCGTGAGAGACTTCTTTGAGCAAATAAGACGCTAATACGGGAATGACTGACAATGACAAAATCAGCGAACCACTGAGTGCAAAAACAATGGTTAAAGCGACGGGTGTAAATAATTTGCCTTCTAAACCTTGCAGTGTCAGTAAGGGTAAGAAAACGATAATAATAATTAAAATTCCAGAAGTCACGGGGCCTGCGACTTCACAAGTGGCTCTATAAATAACATGCAATCGGGGCAAGCGTTGGGCTTTTTCGACGTTTGCTAAATGGGTAATGACATTTTCAACGACCACGACAGCGGCATCTACCAGCATACCGATAGCAATGGCCAGTCCGCCCAAGCTCATCAAGTTTGCCGACATGTCCATGGTTTTCATTAATATAAAGGTAAATAGAGCTGCTAGGGGTAGCGCTAGAGCTACCACTAATGCGGCACGTAAATTTCCTAGAAATAAAATCAATAAAATGATCACCAAGGCAACCGCTTCTAATAAGGCATGTAACACCGTGCTTACTGCTTTATCGACCAAGTCGCCTCGATTATAAAAGACTTGGGCAGTGACGCCTATAGGAAAGCTAGGGCTGATTTGTGCCAATTTCTGTTCTATACCCGTGATGGTTTTTCTGGCATTAGCGCCGCGTAAACTGAGTACCAATCCAGTTACCGCTTCTCCTTCACCATTTTTACTGACGGCACCATAGCGTGTTAAGGCACCGATATTCACATCGGCAACATCGGCAACCGTAATTGGAATGCCATTTTTATTATCGACGACTAGAGTGCTGACATCAGTCAAGGTTTTGATGCGACCTTCTGCACGCACGATGAGCGCTTCTTCACCATCACTCATCCGACCTGCGCCGTCATTACGGTTATTGTTTTGCAAGGTAGCCATGAGTTTTTCTATGCTGATACCTCTAGCCGTCAGCCTAGTATTATCAGGTGTGACCTCAAAACTTCTCACCAAACCACCTAGGGAATTGACATCAGCGACACCAGAAACTGTGCGCAGTGCCGGACGTATGACCCAATCCAGTAAGTCTCTTCGTTCCATGAGACTTAAGTCACCACCCTCTATAGTAAACATGAACATTTCACCCAAGGGCGTGGTCATCGGAGCTATGCCGCCTTGTACACCGGCAGGCAAGTTCGTCCATAGAGTATTGAGGCGTTCGGCAATTTGCTGACGCGCCCAGTAAATATCCGTACCTTCAGCAAAATCAACGGTAATATCGGTTAACGCATATTTGGCAATAGAACGGAGCATGGTCTGATGAGGAATACCCAACAGCTCAATTTCAATGGGGGCAGTAATACGTGCTTCCACTTCTTCAGGCGTCATGCCGGGCGCTTTAACGATGATTTTTACCTGCGTCGGAGATACTTCAGGAAAGGCATCGATAGGGATATTTTTAAAAGCGTAATAACCCGCACCTGACAGCAGCAGTACTGCAATCATCATTAGTAAACGCTGACTGAGCGCAAAACGAATTAGGCCTCCCATTATTCAGCTCCTAAGCCCAGCCAATTGGCTTTGAGTGCTACGGCGCCTCTAATTGCAATACTTTCATCTCCGCTTAGGTTGCCGCTAATGATGGATTCATCACCCTGTTTACCTATGACAGTAATGGCGCTGACGGTAAATCCGTCTTGAGTACGGATAAAAATATAAGCGAGGCCATCATTTTGGGCAATCGCGGTATTGGGCACTTTAAAAACAGCATTATCGCTGGCTTGAATAATTTGGGTATTAATGGATTGTCCGGCACGCACTGAGGCGTGCTGCTTAATAAGATCTTTAGAATCCTTAATCGTCGCCCGTGCCAGCAGGGTTTGATTTTCTGGATTAACGCTTTGTCCTAATAAGGTTATTTGTGCATCAATAGGACTATTTTCAATGTGAACTTGGTCACCTATTTTAATTTGGCCTATATGTTCATGAGGAATATTGATTTCTAACCAAAGCTCGTCCAGATTAGCGATACGGTATAGCGGTGCCAAGATACCCATACGCTCACCTGCTACCGCCATGCGATCCATAACCACCCCTGAAATAGGCGCATGTACACTCAGTTGGCTACTTAGTTGGCGCGTCTTAGTCAGTTTATTAATTTCCTCGCTAGTCATGCCCGCAATTTCTAATAATTGCTTATGCTCATTGACTTCAGAGACAAAGGTATTATAAAGACTGCTGGTTTCCTGCCAGCGTCGTTCGGCAATGACTCCTTCTGCGGCTAGTTTTTGATCGCGTTGATAACTAAATTCACTTAATTGCATTTCGCTGACAGCTTTAAGATAAAGACGTTGCATCGATAGCAGGTCTGGGCTGTTCAGCAGAGCTAATATTTGACCTTTTTTAACGGTATCGCCTAAAGCGGCATTGAGTTTAGTAATCAGTCCGGCTTGTGAAGCGCTGACAATGTATTCATGTGCGGGTGGAATAACCACTTTGGCTGGGGCTGTTAACAAGGGTATTTGTTTAGCCGGTGTGAGCTTGCCTAGAATAATGCCTAAATTATTTACATAATCTTGGCTAATAACGATAGCGTTCTCAGCGGCCCCTAGATAGGGGAGGTAAGCTACGCTGGTTAAGAGCAGACATAACGCAGCAGATGTTTTGACGATTGAGATTTGTGACTTACACTTAGCTAATTTCATGGCATCATCCCTACGGCTTGGTTATACAGCGCTTTATCTCGTTGTAGCATAACAGCACGTTCTTTAGCATAAAGTATGGCTTGTTGGGTTCTGGACTCAATTTTTAATAAATCCAGTAAATGAAGTTCACCTACCGAAAAGGCCAATTGAGTCATGGTTAATAGCTCTTCGGAAACGGCTTTTTGTTCATTAGCGGTATCGAGTTCAACACGATTAACTTCTAGATTATGTTCAGCTTCGTGATGTGCTTGCTCTAAGCTGCGGTTCATTTGGGCGCGTTCAGCGATGAGCTTATTGAGTTCGACATTAATCGCTGCAATATGGGGTTGAGCATGAGCACTGCCGCCAAAAGGCACGCTGACGCCGACATTAAAAAACTCGGCTTTATTGCTGCGGGCATCATTACCTTCATCGCTTAATAAGCCGGCAATAGCATGACTTTGGCCAGAGCCTATGGCTTTAAGGGCATTTAATTCGGCTTGTTTGTGCTCAATCTGATGATTAATAGCCGTTAAGATAGGGTGATTTTGTCCAAACTCCTTTAAAGCGACTAACTCTTCTTCATAGTGTAGCGGTACTTTATTTATTTGCGTGATCGAGGTGTAGCGTTTACGGCTATGCATAAGCTCCGCTTCAGCAATCGTAAACGTTGAGCGTTTTTGTAATAATTCAGATTTTGCTAATAATTCATCCGCACGGGGTAAATCTCCCAATTCAACTCGGCGCTGTATGCTGCTTAATAAACGTTCATAAATGCCAAGTTCCGCTTGGGCTTGTTCATAGCGTATTTTGGCAAGATCCATGTCCCATAAAGCGCCTCTAACTAAGCCAGCCACTCGTAATTTAATGGCAGACGCTTGAGCTACCGCACTGGTTTCTGCTTGATTGGCCAGTTGATGCTCAGCATCGCGTTGTCCTAAATTCCATAGCGGTACTTGTAGGCCTACGGTGCCGTAGTTAAGCTTAAAAGAGCTGATAGACTGATAACCCAGAGAGGCTTGCGCTGCTCCAGCCGTCCAGCTTTTACTGCGGTCATTTATCGCTGCAGCCTCTTCTTCTAGGGCATTCAGCCAAGTGGTATCGGGATATTTTTCCATGGTTAAATCAATGAGCTTAACCAAGTTTAACGTTGCATCAATATCAATAGGATCGTGATGATCGACGGCATGAGCTGTTTCTGTATTTTGCCAATCTGAGGCTAGGGCATAAGTCGGAAAAGGTAACGCCAGTAATAGCGCAGATAGAAAAGAAACTGAGACTAGCGGGAGATAGGGCGCAGGTTTTCTGAACACATCTAAGAAAAACATAGTAAGCTCAATGCGGTTATCACCGCGTGATAGGATAAAACGCGTA
Source organism: Methylococcales bacterium (assembly GCA_003584895.1). Classification (GTDB taxonomy): domain Bacteria; phylum Pseudomonadota; class Gammaproteobacteria; order Methylococcales; family Methylomonadaceae; genus Methylobacter_C. The sequence goes on along the minus strand of QVQF01000056.1, from coordinate 4,206 downwards.
CTAGCGTTTATTTATAAAGATACATAAAGCATCTTGAGAAAACGAGATGGATTTATAAACTAGGTGGGGCTCTAGATGGAGGTGGTGACGCCAATAACCTAGCAAGTAAAGGTTGTCTTTGTCCTGAATCATAGATTTTTAATGGCAAAGCCACGCTAGATAATAGCGATACCTGCATAGGCAGAGAATAGCTGTTATCAGTATTAAGTTGTGTGGCGTTTAGTTTTTGTTTAAGGCCTAAACCGACGCCAACCAATACGCCATCGACGCAAGCATTAAGGGAGGAGCGAGCTTTAATATAAGCAGACGATTCATGGCGGCTGCTATAGTGTTCTAGGCCTGGCACATGAAAGCCCTGATTGGTATGGGAATCACTCGCATGAGCATGAACTAACGGAGCAAACAATTGTAGTATCGTTAGGAAAATGATCAAAAATTTGCGTAGTGTTGGAAACATGCGGCCTATGTTATATTAGTGACAGTAGTAAAAATCCAGCTAACTTATAGCAATCATACTTTAAAAGCAGCGCATTGACTTAGTTTTAAGTGCTTAGTAGCTGAATGATAGTTGATTGTAGACTAAAACGATGACAACTTACTAAACTCAGGTGATTTCATGAATAAATATAGCTCTATGGTTGCTTTCTTGGTGATCGGCGTTTGCTTGGTGTTATCGGGCATGACTGATGCTGAAGCTAAGCGTTTTGGTGGCGGCAGTTCTTTCGGTAGCAGGCCCTCTTACAATGCACCTTTTCAACGATCGGCTTTACCGCCTAGTCGTTCCGCCAGTCAACAACAGGCAACAAATCAAAATCAGATGGCAAGACAAGGCATGTCTCAACGAGGCGGCATGATGGGTATGCTAGGTGGTTTAGCCTTGGGCGGCTTATTAGGCGCTTTATTCTTTGGTGGTGCTTTTGAGAATATTAATTTTATGGATATTCTAGTTTTAGCCGGCATCGCTTTTCTGCTGTATAAATTATTTGCGGCTAAAGCGGGTGCAGCTCAACAGCAATCTTACCAACGTAGTGCTTATGATGCTCAATCACCGGGGATGTCATCTAAGCCGACTGGATTTAATACGGATATTTTATTTAAAAAACAGGCTGACACATCTGTCACTCAAAATGTTCAACAAAGTACTATTCCAGTAGGTTTTGATAGTAACGCTTTCTTGGCAGGCGCAAAAATAGCTTATAGCACTTTACAAAAAGCTTGGGATGCTAAAGATTTAGCTGAAATTAGAGGCTTAAGCACGGATAAGGTGTTTGCTGAAATTCAATCTCAACTCAAAGCATCGACGACTGATAATGTCACGGATTTATTAAAGTTAGAGGCTGAATTATTAGAAGTACGGGAAATAGGATCTGAACTGCAAGCCACGGTGTTATTTGACGCCATTATGCGTGAAGACCTTAATGGTTCTACCGAACAGATTAAAGAAATCTGGCATTTTGTTAAACCAAAAGCCAGTCTACAACCTAAATGGTTGCTAGATGGAATACAGCAGTTGGAAGATTAAGCTTCAAAGAATTACCTTTGCTGTTTGGCAAAGGTAGGGTATTGAATATACTTCATAAAAGATCACCGATGCCAATAAAATACGCCTTACTGTTTTCTATAGTAGCCATTTTTTTTATCGCAGTATTGCAAGTAGATCTCTTTCAGATCGCCTTTGCCAAACTGGGCTTAACGCCTCAAGAGTCCTTACTGTTACTGATAGGGTCATTAGTGGGTAGCGGTATTAATTTACCTTTGTTGCAATTACGTAATCCAGAGCAGGGTTTTCCTGTTAAATGGGTGCTTCAAAAAGTAATTTTGGGTTCAGCTCCGAAAATACTCAGTGATAAAGTCATCATTGCGGTTAATGTCGGTGGTTGTTTAATTCCACTAGGTTTAAGTCTTTATTTCATATCGCTACAGCTCATAGACCCTATCAAAATTATCATAGGCGTGTTTGCGATTACGCTGTTGAGTTATAAGTCGAGTCAATTAATTCCTGGCTTTGGTGTAGGTATGCCGATCTTTTTGGCACCTTTAAGCGCTGCTTTATTGGCTTTATTGATTGATCCTGAGCACGCTGCGCAATTAGCTTATATGAGTGGCGTGTTGGGTGTCTTAATAGGTGCAGATCTACTGCGTATTAAAAATATTGCTAAGCTCGGTACATCTGTCGCTGTCATCGGTGGTGCGGGGACGTTCGACGGTATCTTTTTAACCGGTCTTATTGCGGCTTTATTAGCTTAGTCGGCTACAGAAAATAAGGCGAGTAACTTATTGCTTAAGATTCATAAGGCTATTTATAAATCATCGTATCGTAAGTTTTTACGAGATCTGCATTTTCAGCTTGGCAGCTAGGACAGATATGTTGCCCATCTGAGCTAAAAAGCCAGCCATTTCTAATGGCGTAATCATCGTCTGCTTCTATCCATGAGCGACCATCAGATAGCCTTCGTCCAGTGCGTGAACCCTCTCGGATACCACGACGAAATTCTATCGATTTTAATCGTCGTAAGTTACATCGGTCGCAAGAAATAATAGTTCGTAAGGTCATGAGTTGTTAGCCGTATTGCGTAGTTGAATGGCTCAGATATTTTCAAAGTGGTATTGTCATGTCAGGCCTTGAATGCGCTTAGTATCTGAATACGTTTAAATATTGCCATAAACATTAGTGAATTTAAATGCGTAGAACTACCTATCCCGATGAGTTTAAAAAACGACTGCCATACTATTTATGGGGCAGTAATTGTTTTTGTTTTGCTGTTAATGCCCTTAGTCAGTAGTTCTACGGATTGACTGACTTAGTGCATAGATAATAAACTCTGCGCCGAAGTCTATTAGTTAGCGAAATAGCTTTTTAGTTCAGTATTGTTATATTGAATAGATGGGTTTAAGTTGGCGAGAGGCTAGGTTTTTTGATTTAGCGGATCACCCGCTAGTCTTAAAGATCACTCCGTTATTTGCAAAGCAAACCCAAAGTCATTTTCTAGAAGACTCACGCCGACTTTTTGAACGTTCATGCCGGCTAATGGAGCTTCTAGGACTGCTAATGGAAGGGCTACGAGCTAGGTTTTTAATGTATTTCACGGCCATGGACGTTTTTTATACAGGCTTGATAGTTCGCTGAACGGTCATGCACTAGTTGTGGACAAGCATGAGACTTCCATTAGGGGTCGTAGAAGCTCCATTAGCCGACTTGAACGGTTCCAAAAGCGTAAACGACGAGTTGTAAATACCCATTAAGGAATGCTACATCCTAATAGGCGGTCTAGCTAAAGCTGAAAAGCACAGCGTAATCTCCTGCAGTTTTTTTTATACCCGATTATTTACTCAATTAAGGAATTTACTATGTCTGATTTTGTACCAACGGCCGATAACGATTTATTGGTTTGGGTTGATCATTTTATAACTCAAATCAGTACTGATAACGAAATAGCTGCCGTTGATCTGGCAGCGTTGACAGCAGCTAAATCGGACTTCCACGCTAAGATTGATCATCTTAATGATGCCGCAGCACAAGCTAAACAGGCGACAGCCGATAAAAATGATAGCCGCAATCATATCGTTAATTTAATCAGGGCAGAAGCGCGCCGCATTAAAGCACGCGCCACTTATAGTGACGGTTTAGGTGCTCAATTAGGTATTGTCGGAGTAAAAGATAGTCATGACTTAAGCACCTCTCATCCTGAATTGAGTGGCATTGATCAGACCGATGGTGTGGTTATCTTAAATTTCAGCAAATACAATAGTGATGGCGTCAATATTTATAGCAAACGTGAGAATGATGCGGATTGGGTATTACTCATTCGAGCCAGCGTTTCACCTTTTATAGATATGCGGCCTTTATTGGAAATAGGCAAGCCTGAGTTGCGACACTACTGTGCCACTTATATCTTGAAAGACAAAGAGATTGGTCATTATAGTGATGAAGTCGTTGTTAACTGTACGCCTTAATTTTTAACTGATGTTACGCAGCCATTTAGCGGTTTATAAAAAAACAAATAATGAGGTCGCTATCGCGACGGTTGTTTTAATCGGGTATTCGCACCCGAAGGCGAGATACTTTCTTTTGCTCCGCCAAAAGAAAGTATCCAAAGAAAAGGCGGCTCGATTGCCGCTGCTTCCTGCGCTCCTCGGTTTTGTCGGGGGTCGGTAGAGAGGGCTTCCTGCCCTCCTACCGACGCGCGGCATCCATGCCGCGCCCCT
>QVQF01000111.1 GCA_003584895.1 Methylococcales bacterium | reverse complement strand
TAGTAGCATTGGTGCCAATCCAGGACAGGCATCTAATAGCGCTGTACAAATAGCCGCAGCCATCAATTTGGTATCAGCGCAATCTGGTGTTAACGCAACGGCTAATGCTACGACATTGACAGGAACTGCCGCAACAGGCTTTGGAGCAGTAGCATCAGTTCCTACGCTAACAGTTAATGGCATACAAGTGGGCAATATTTCCAATGGTATTGATGCCGTAGGTCAAGGTGCTAACGTAGCTGCTGCGATTAATTTGGTATCTAGTCAATCTGGAGTTACAGCTAGTGCAAACGCTAATACCGGTATAGTGACATTAACAGCCGCCGATGGATCTGATATTGCCTTAGGTGCAGGTTTTACTGTTGGTAACTCAGGTTTTACTGGTTCTGCAGCTACAGTAGCTACTGGCGTGTCTGTTGGAACACCAACGATAGGCGTAGCAGCCGGCACGTCTGGCTTCACCATTAATGGCGTGCAAGTCGGCGCAGTGACCGCAGGTGGTACTGCAGCTATACAAGCAACTAACGTAGCCGCTGCTATTAACTTAGTTTCTAGTCAATCTGGTGTTACCGCATCAGCTGCTACTGGCGTTGTTGTTTTAACAAACTCCAGTAATGGTGGGATTTCAATGGGCTCTGGTTTTACTGTAGCTAACTCAGGACTTTTGGCGGCAACCAATAACGTTATCGGCACAGCGACTACTGGTACGATTTCATTATCTAGCAGCTCTGGAGGAACCATTACTGTTAGTGGCGCAGCTCCAGCAACGAGTGGCTTGACAGCCGGCTTACAAACAACGACTAGTAGCACTTCTACACTGAATAATGTCAGTTTAAATACGGCTGTTGGCGCCCAAGCAGCTTTAGCAGTGATTGATGGTGCTCTTAATACCGTCAATACTTCAGCCGCTGCTTTAGGTGCTTATCAAAACCGTTTTTCTCAAACAGTCAGTGCTTTAAACTCTGAGAACGTCAATAATACGGCATCACGTAGTCGTATTGTTGATGCTGATTTTGCTGCAGAAACCGCTTCTTTATCACGAGCACAGGTTTTACAACAAGCGGGTACTGCGATGTTGGCGCAAGCTAATCAATCTGCACAAGGCGTGTTGAGCTTACTGAGATAAATACTTATAAACGGCCCAGCACTTAAGCTGGGCCTTTAGCTTTATTGACTGTGGGTAATTGTATTAACTGCTGTAAATTGATTTGGCCAATCTCTCTAAATGACAGGCTAATACCATCATGCTCACTGACTAATTGCCAAAAACAAAGCGCAGCTTCATAGGCTATTTGCCACGCTGTTACTTGTTGAGGCAATGGCAGTGCGACGGTAAATTGACGCAGAGGCACTTCTCCACCTGACAAAGGCGCATAAAGCATGGGCAACATATCATAAGCGGGTGATAAGCGCAGACTGAGCTCTTGCCCTTCATGCTGAGCAAATTGAAAAGATAGATTGCCCAAATGCATGTCGTTATTCGCTATTAAGCGACCAAACCACCATAACACTAAAACCTCTTGTACTACGGCTTTGGGCACTATGCCTAAAGCCACTAGTTTTTCCAGCACCTTAGGCCAATCACCATGGCTTGAACCAACAAAAGCTGCATCTAACATCGCTAAAGAAATTAGAGGCAACCTACCCCATTCAGCATAGCGATCAAAACGCTCAAGCTCAAGAAAAGTCCGACCTTCTGATTTAATAATTCGACTTTTAGCTGCTTGTAAGCTGGTATTTGTTTTTAAGACCTGCAAAGCTAAATGTTCGCAAATTAATAGGTCTGACCAACGCTGCACCGGTATTGAATGATCTCCTCCAGAAAACTTAACCATAACATGAGGCGTATGGCTGCCTGCTAAAATTCGTTTTATAGTAAATTTTGGGAACTCACCACCAGCACTGGAACCACAACCTATCAATGCGGTAGCTGCATTTGCTAAAGCTGGATAATGCTGAGCTTCACAGCCTGCTTGAATAGAGGGCGCTTGTGAAGCTATCGATTGCAGCCAAAGTTGGTAAGCATCGTCGCCTATAATTAAATTACCCGGCGTATCCGCGCCTTTGCGACTGAGCATAATGACAATATCGTCATCAGACCAACAATTAGGATCGGTTGGCACATCAAAATCAATCGCTGCCTGTTTTGCAAAAATACGACCTAGATAACCCTGTGGACGCATATCATAAAGCGGATAAGGTAAGCCGCCCCAAATACCATTTAAATGCTCTGCATCGTTAGGCCAGCCTAATTTTTGTAAATTGAATAAAGATCCTTGAGGTGCTATTAAATCTAAATTACCCACATTGAAGCCTTGTCCTAACTCATTAATCATATAAACAGGAATCGCTTCCTTTTTACCTCGTAATGATCGGCGTAATGCAAAGCGAGCTTTTTTGGTTGCTCCTAGTCGGATAATTTGATCTCCGCGCTCATGAAGTATTCTGTGTAATGTCGGGATACTAACATTAAGTTTTTCGCTTAAATTGATAGCGGAAGTCAGTCCTGTTTGTAATAACACACTATCAAGTCGTTCCCGTGCCGCTGCATTTTTAGGCCGCATAAATTAATTACATTCAAAGTTATGATAAGATTATCATAATATCTTTTATATTAAAGTCAAATAGATAGGAAAAATTATTAGATAGTTATGAGAAGAATAATGAGCCAGCTGCTATTTCAGCATAGGCTACCGAAAACTAGTTACCATGAATGACATATTAGATGTTTTGATAGCTGATGATGGCAAAGAAGCAGCCAAACTATTCGACTTTTTAGATATTAAAAAATCATGATCTTAATCGAATTAAGAGCATTGTATTTAATTGCGGTTTGAATACCAGGACTGACAAAAAGGGATAGTGAGTAACAGAAGTATATTTTGGAAGGTCTGACTTTAACTGCGGACTAACAGAATATCTATGGGGGCACTACGAGTTCTTAAGAGGGGCAAAACACCCCCGCCGGCCAAGCCTCGCGGGGGTTACTGCGATTACTTACCTGAAATAGCTTCAGCAGAGCTGTTATTTGAGGTATGTCTTTTCTCAATTTTAGAGAAAGTTTCCGCTTGCAAAGATTGTACTGCGCCACTTTGCAAATGTTTAGTTTCGTCTTTTTTCAACATAACTACTAAAAGTACGATTGCAGCGATAGAAACGCCAACGATTACCCAAGTGTTATCTTTTTCTTGTTGCTCAGCCATTTTAAAATCCTCTATAAGTTATTAATATTTATTATTCCCTCTCCTCAAGAGGGCTGTTCAAAGTAAACTTTTCTTGAACAGGTTGTCGTAATTTATTAAAACAACGGGGTAATTTTTATCATGAGAAGTTATGGCGTGTCAAAACTATTTTTTATAAAAATTCTTCACGTAAAAATAAGCAGCGTTATCTGCGTTTCTATTTAAAGAAAAAGCTAGACAGTGATTATAAACTTCAATAGAACAAAACGTACTCGCTAGACTTAAGCAGCTTCAAGATTACTTGAGCTCACACTCTCTTTTACTTCAAATTAAGGCTTATTTTTACGCCCATTAGCACCGTATAAATTCAACTTATATCGCACTGCAAGACGTTAAAATTTTAAAATAAGACCTTATCAAATAAAAGTTAGTGTCCGCCTTGATAGCAACGAATTTTTAACTAAAAAAGCTATTTTTAACTATTACTGATAACAGATGGCGCTGTTCTTTCAAAGAACAGTACGATCAATAGATATAAAGATAATAATTCTAAGGACAACCACCACGATGGAACATCAAGATTCACTGGCAACTGCACTTTAGCGACATAGAGCAATACACCTAAACTAATATAAGCCAATATCCGCTTAATAGGATAAGCCACGGGATAATAACATTGACCTAAGCCATAAGAGACAATCGCCATAGCGGCATAACACACCAAAGTTGCCCATGCAGAGCCTACATAACCCCATACGGGTATCCAAGCTATATTAAGACCTATGGTCAATAACGCACCCGCTAGCGATACGCTAGCCCCCATTAAAGTTCGGTCGGTTAATTTATACCAAATCGATAAATTGACATAAATGCCTAAACATAAGTTAGCCAATAATAAGATGGGGACGACTTCAAGCCCTGCGCGAAACTCATCGCCCAGAAAGTATTTGAAGAAGTCGATGAATAACGTCACTAACAAAAAGATAAACACGCAAAAGATCACAAAAAACTTTAAGACTTTGGCATAAACACTACGAGCATCAGTTTTATCCGCATAAGCGAAAAAGAAAGGTTCAGCCGCGTACCTAAAGGCTTGAATGAATAAAGTCATCAATATTGATAACTTATAACAAGCACTGTAAATACCCAACATTTTCATGTTGGTTTGAAAATCATAGGGCAACAAATACTTTAATAAGGCGCGATCTAACATCTCATTAATGATGCCAGCAAAACCGATAACCACCATGGGTGCTGAATAACGAACCATGCGAGCGAATAATGGTCGGTCAAATCCCCAAGCCCAGCCTTTTAATTGAGGCGAGAGCAATAAAAACTTAATAATACTGGCTAATAAATTAGCGATAAAAATGTAGCCTATACCTATGCTAGGATCATAAACAGTCTCTATCCAAGAAGAACTATGTTGCGCATATAGTTTGGGGCAATAAATAATAAAAAACAGACTCAGCAAAATAGTGACCGCTATTTCTAGTACTTTGATGCCGGCAAAACGAAAGGCTTTATTTTCTGCACGCAAACGAGCAAAAGGGATCGCAGATATCGCATCTAACACTAAGATTAAACTAAAACACAAGACATACTCAGGATGGTTGGCGTAATGTAATGCTGCTGAAAGCTTGTCATTAATCAAGCAGATACCGAGAAAAAAACTTAAGTTTACAAGTACGACAAAAATGAGGGCCGTTGAGTAAGCATAATCTTGACCACCATTTTCTTTATCACGAAAACGGAAATATCCGGTTTCAAATCCAAATAATAACACCACCGAAAAAAAGCCGGCATAGGCATAAAATTCAGACACCACACCATATTCGGCTGCTGAAAAATAATAGGTATACAGCGGCACCAACAGGTAATTAAGAAAACGGCCAAAAATACTGCTAAGCCCATAAATCGCTGTTTGTGTAGCGAGTTTTTTGATAATACCCATTGTGTGTCTACTCTGTAATTCGTTGATGCTTCATTATAATGCTAAGCAGTTGATTTTATATAAGGCCAAGCATCCATAAGCCATCATCCCAGCATGGACCGCCGGGATCCAGAGCACATGGATGTAGTCATCAGAATACATTGTACCCAATGAATCGAGTATAAAACGCAGTTAATGAATCCCTAATACAAATCCACTGGATCAACATCCAAAGTCCAATGTACTTTTTTTGCCTGTTTAAGTTCGGCTAGTTTCGGCACTAATTCATCCAAGAAGTGCTGTAACTCTTTGCGCCGATTATTTTGAAACAGTAATTGATAACGGTAAAGCCCTGCCCTTCTGGCCATAGGCGCTGACACAGGCCCTAAAATCTGTGTATGTCGCACACTTAAGGTCTTTACTAAATCAGTTAAGGCCTGAAAGAAAATCAATGGCATATCGGCCTCAGTCGCCTCTACGCGCAATAAAGCCTGATAACTAAAAGGCGGTAACGACGCTTGTTTACGCTCAGCCAACGCTGAGATTGCAAAGCTTTGATAACCTTGCTGGATTAAGGTAGTCAATAAGGGATGGTCCGGTTGCCGCGTTTGCATAATCACTTTTCCGCGCTTTTCAGCACGTCCTGCTCGACCTGATACTTGAACTATCATTTGCGCTAGTTTTTCGGCCGCATGAAAATCAATACTAAATAAACCGCTATCGACATCTAAGATGGCCACTAAGGTTACATTAGGGAAATGATGACCTTTAGCAAGCATTTGCGTACCCAAAATAATATCTACTTCGCCATTATTAATTTGCTGAAGATAATCTTCTAACGCGCCTTTTCGTTGAGTAGAATCACGGTCTAAACGCACAGCCACCTTGTTGGGAAATAATTCAGCTAGTACTTTTTCTACACGCTCAGTTCCTAGACCTAAGGGCGTTAATTCGCCCACTTTGCATTCAGGGCAACGTCTAAGCAAAGGTTGCTCTTTGGCGCAATGATGACAACGCAAACAATTTTCATCAACATGAATCACCAAATTAGCATCACAACGATGACAGCGCGCCACCCAGCCACATCCATGACAAATTAATGTCGGCGCAAAACCTCGTCGATTTAAGAACAACAACACTTGCTCTTGCTTAGCTAAGGTTTTATGAATTTCTTCTAATAACGCAGCCGACAAACCTTCTTGCATACGTTTATTTCTAATATCAAGCAAATGTAAGGTCGGATCTATAGCCTTACCTGCTCGAGCGGGCAAAGCCAATAACTGATAACGTTCCTTATTAACATTATGTAAACTTTCTAACGAAGGTGTTGCAGAGCCCAATAACACAGGAACATGTAACAACTGGCCTCGAACCACGGCAATATCTCTAGCAGAAAACCGAAAGCCTTCTTGCTGCTTAAAAGATCCATCATGCTCCTCATCAAGAATGATTAAGCCTGGATTTTTTAAAGGTGTAAATAAAGCCGAACGCGTACCCAATAAAATAGAACCCTGCCCTTGCTGCATTTTTAACCAAGCAACCCCTCGTTGCTTATCCGTTAGTTTAGAATGCGACAAGGCTATATCAACCGCAAAACGCTGCCTAAAACGCTCTTCCAACTGTGGAGTCAAAGTGATTTCTGGCACCAAGACTAAAACTTGCTGCCCACGCTCTAAGACACTACGAATGATCTGTAAATAAACTTCTGTTTTACCGCTGCCGGTTACGCCGTCTAACAAAAATACGCCAAACTGACCAAGGCTGGCACAAACAGCGTCTATTGCAACTTGCTGTTGAGTATTGGCGGGCAAAGCTGGCTTACTTAGTAACGCGCCAGCCTTTGTGACACTAGCTTCAGCCAAGTTAAGCTGTATGAGTTGTTTGCTTATTAATTGCCTTACTGCAGGTCGCCAACTTTCTTCCCATGCCGTAAGCTCTGCATCTGTCAGACTAAGTCCACTACTTTGAAACTTTTCCAAGGCTCGAAGCTGATTAGGGCTACGTTGTAATTGTTGACTATTGGTTGCGATACCTAATTCCGTCAAAGCATATCGCTTTTGTGGCTTTATCAACATCACTTTGCCCTGCCTTAATGCCGCAGGAAATGCAGTACCTATAACTACGCCGATTGGGTGATGATAATAGCTAGCCGCCCACTGTAACAAGCGCAAATCTTTATTAGATAATAAGGGATAGGGATCAATGACGCGGATAATGGGTTTTAGCTTAACAAGATCAAATTCGCTGTGTGTCGCTATTTCTAACAAATAACCTATTTTCTTACCTTTACCAAAAGGCACTTCGACTCGCACACCCGGCTTAATTGAATATAGCGCGGCATCTTCTGGCGCAAGATAATCAAATAAACGATAAACAGGAATGGAAATAGCCACTTTAAAAATGGGCTTATCGCAATGTTGCATAGTAGCTATATTTGTTGTTAATTTGGGGAAATTATACCTAAGTAGTTATACTTACAAGAGATTTTTAGTTACCCACAGAAGCTGTGGATAACTCTGTGAATAAGTACTTTTCGATAATGCCTAATACTGATGTTATCTACGTTTTTGTTAAATTGACCAATTATTATACAGAACAAGTTAATTAATAAATATCAACAACTTACAGAATACCATGTTCTTTATAAACACGAATACACTCGCAGCACCTGTTTATTCAAGCTTTTACTCAATTATGTGGATAAAACCAAGATGATATCAAAATACTACTTTAGTAAAAATAAAACTGTCAAGCATATTATTTCACTATGAATGAATCATTATCGACGTCTAAGAATCCATCATTAATCAGTTAAATATAGCGCAATGTATAGACAGTGCCTTGCGCTAAAAGACGAGTCTCTCTAAAATGAGCCGTTTATGGAGATGCTAATGAATCAAAGTCTAACTATCGACCAGGATGCAACGGCAAAGTCCGCTAAATCTAATGCTAAGAACCCCACCTCTAGTCCTTATGACGCGTTATTTTCCAGCGTCATCGGTCAAGATTATTATCTATTAAAAAAAATTAGTCCATTTGCAGCGGAAATGAGCCGATTAGTCGGTGAATCAGTCGCGAAGTTTTGTGCTAACCGCTCTGCGCCTATTAGCGTCGTTGAATTGGGGGGAGGTACTGGCATAACCAGTTTATCTATATTGTCCGCCGACCAGCAACTAACCTTATTAAGCATTGACAATGAACCCACCATGCAAAATCAAGCCAAACAAAGCTTGCAACAATGGGTAGATGAAGGTCGCATAAACTTCTCAGGCCAAGATGCCTTAAGCGCCTTACAATCATTAACCAACAATAGCGTTGATGTGATAGCCTCAGCTTACACATTACATAACTTTGAAGCCAGCTACCGAAAACAAGTGCTCACTGAAATCTTTAGAGTGTTAAAACCTAGCGGTCAATTTATCAATGGCGATCGTTATGCCTTAGATGATGTTAATGCCCATACCCGCAGCACTCAAAATGAAGTCGAAGGCTATTTTAAAGTATTAACCGAACTCAATCGCCTCGATGTTTTAGAACATTGGATTATTCATTTATTTAGTGATGAATCAGAAAACCACATCATGCGAGCCGCGCTGGCCTTACAACAACTATCTGAGGTAGGATTTAAGCAGATAAACCTAAGTCATCGTTTAGAGGTTAATGCCTTAGTGATTGCGGCTAAATGATGGCTATATGTTGACCCAACTCATCCTTGCCTTAGTCACTTTTCAACAGCATTCGCCGACCTATAAAAAGACTAAAAGATTTTTTTATCATTTATTAGAAGACCCTGACAGCCGCCTCAAATCTCGCTTTGATAAAGTAATGATCGTAAGCGTATTGTTTAGCGTTTTTTTACTGATTGATGAAGTGGATACACCTGCAAGTAGTTTTGAGCGCATGTTTGAACACGTTTTAATTGCTTTGTTTATTTTTGAGTATCTGTTACGTGCTTGGCTATATAACGATATCCATCACATCATACTGACCCACCACGCCAAAGCCTTATATTTAAACCATCCTATGCAATGGGGCAAAGTTGCTAAGATTATTATCACCCAAAAAGTAGCGCATATCCTTACACCCTTGGCTATCATTGATCTACTAGCCATTCTACCCAGCTTCCGTTCCTTAACCCTATTCAGAGCCTTACTTATTTTTCGGCTCTTCAAGTTATTTCGCTATTTTAAAAGCCTACGCTTATTTGCGGAAGTTCTGGAGAGCAAACGCTTTGAACTTTATACCTTAGCGGTATTTTTAAGCTTTTTGATCTTTATTGGTAGCATCGGTATTTATTTGTTTGAACATGCCGCAAACGGTCAACAAGTTCGTAATTTATTTGATGCCGTGTATTGGTCGATAGTTACCGTCACTTCAGTCGGCTATGGTGATATAGCCCCTCAAACCACCGGTGGTCGCTTGGTCGCTATAGGTCTAATCTTGACCGGTTTTGGAGTATTATCTTTCTTGATCTCTATTATCGTATCAGCGGTTAACGATAAAATGCATAGTCTACGTGAAAACAGTATTTATGCAGAACTCAAGCACTATAAAAGCTTTGTTATTATTTGCGGTTTTGGTCGTGTCGGCCAGCACATTGCGAAGCAATTAGAAAAACATAATCAGCATTTCATCATTATTGATAACAATAAAATCAATGCCATAAACGCTAGGCGCTTAGGTTATTTAGTCATACATGCCGATGCCAGTAAAAATGATGTATTGATTAATGCCGGTATTAAACAAAAAGCCTCCGCAGTATTATGTACCACCGGCGATGATGTGGTTAATGTCTATATTACTCTGACCAGTCGCTATCTTAATTCATCAATCCGTATTATTTCTCGTGCTAATAATCCGCAAAATGTAAAAAAACTTTATCAAGCGGGTGCAGATAACGTCATACAACCCTTTGAAATCGCAGCCTTAGTCGTAGCCCAGTACATTGGCAAGCCCGTGGCTTTTGAAGCCATTCTGGGCGTTATTCGTGAAGAAAAGCAGTTCATTATGGAAACCTTGCCCGTCTGTGCCGGCTCCATGATCGATGGCATTACCATTGCCGAACTTGATTTTGATGGGAGAAAATTAATGTTGATCGGTGTAGTTAGTGCTAATCCGACCCACAGGAAACATAAAAACAGTTACGCCTTAAAAAACCAACACTTCTATTTTAACCCCCCGCCTTTTTTTGTTTTGCGCACAGGAGATTTGTTAGTGGTATTAGGTCGAGAAATCGGCATTGCTTATTTTCGCGAACAACTTAAAAACAGCAGGCCTAAGGAGTCTAAACGATGAAACGTATTGCCGTATTCGGTTACAGCATCATGTCTTTAGAAGTGATCAAGCAGTTAAATGAAGAACACTATAGCTACGTTTTTATTGTAAAAAATGAAGCCGAAGCACTATTAGTCGCCGAGCAAGGCTTTGATACTAAAATCATAGATTTTAGAAATGACGAGGCTATTAAATCTGTGGGTATCGGCGAGAATATCGACATTCTTTTTTGTTTTTATCCTAAAGATTCTGACAACGTTTTCTTAACAATTTCCGCACGCGCCCTTGATAACGAACTGACCATCATCGCTATTGTTGACGATCCAGAATCAGCAGAAAAGTTATTGGCCGCTGGTGCCAATAAGATTATTGATCCTTATGAGATTTGTGGTAGAAAAACTCACGACATGCTGGCTAAACCCGACATTACTGATGTCTTAGATAATACTGTTTTTGGACGCCATGATTTACATATCGCCCAAATAGAAATCCCTACAAATTCTTCTTTAGAACAAACTAAAACCAGCGCATTACTGTTAGCTGGCACTTATAATTTGATTCTTATCGGTGTCGTTGATAAGGTATCTGGCGACAATTTACATTTTGTCATGGATGAAAAGGAACATACCCTAAACATCGGTGACGTTTTAGTGGTCTTAGGACCCGCTCGAGATATTAAGGCTTTTAAAGAAGAAATAGAGGCTGTTACGGCTGCATGATTTTAAAAAAGTCCACTATAGGTTGGGTTAGCGTTAGTGTAACCCAAGCGTTATAACGACTAGAATTGTCGGGTTACGTTGCACTGCCCCGACCTTGTATGATCAAAATTAATAGGATGATTATGTTAAAGTTTAAGGCAAGAATCTGGTTTTTATTAGGCGCTTTAGCGTGCCTAGGTTTATTGTCCATGGGCGCTTATTTTCAATTAATACAAGGTTTAGAGCCCTGCCCTTTATGTATTTCGCAACGCCTGGCTATTCTATTAACCGGCATTATTTTCTTGATTGCTGGCTTACATAATCCAAGCCCCGTTGGTATCAAACGCTATGCCATTCTAGGAACGATTAGCGCCTTATTCGGCGCCTCTATTTCTATACGACATGTTTGGCTACAACATTTACCACCTGATCAGGTCCCCGAATGTAGTCCTGGCATTAGCTTTATGCTGCAAAACTTTCCGCTGTTTGATACCGTTAAACTGATGCTCAACGGTACTGGCGATTGTGCAAAAATAGATTGGACCTTACTGGGCTTTAGTATGCCAGTTTGGACCTTAGTCGCCTTTATAAGTTTGGCAGCATTAAGCGTGTTGCAAATTTGGAATCGTCATAACAAATAACAAGGCGCTGATCTGTCATCTCTATCAGACATTAATTGAGTATAAACATGAAAAAAATCTTAGGGGCTTTGTTATTAGTAACGAGCGCTAGTCTGGCGATTGCCGATGAATCCTCCACTAAACTAGCTCAAGAAATTGCCGGCGAACAACGTTCTGCTGACCATAAAGCCCGAGATATCTATCGGCATCCCCAGCAAACCTTAGCCTTTTTTAACATACAAGACACCATGACCGTAGTTGAAGTCTGGCCTGGAGAAGGCTGGTATACGGAAATATTAGCGCCTTATTTAAGAGATAAGGGCAAACTTTATGCGGCGCATTACTCAGCAAAAACAGATGAACCCTACTTTAAAAAGAGTTTAGATAAATTTATCAAAAAAATGCACGATCAGCCTGAGCTCTATGACAAAGTTGAAATCACCGAGTTAGAGCCCCCAAAAGTCTTAATCATAGCGCCCGATAACTCGGTAGACCGTGTGTTATCTTTTCGCAATACGCATAACTGGCTGAGTATCGATCAAGCTGCTACGGCCTATGTCGCCATGTATAAAGCCTTAAAGCCCGGCGGCATACTCGGCGTGGTTGAGCACAGATACAATTTATTTAAACCCCAAAACAAAATTACCGCAAACGGTTATGTCAGCGAAGATGATGTGATTGCCTTGGCTAGAAGCGCCGGTTTTGAGTTTTTAGAAAAGTCTGAAATTAACGCCAACCGCAAAGATAAAAAGAACTATCCTAAAGGCGTCTGGACCTTACCCCCCACTTGGGCTTTAAAAGACCAAGATCGTGAGCTTTATGAAGCGATAGGCGAAAGCGACAGAATGACTATTAAATTCCTTAAACCTAAGTAATACAGATCAGCTTAATGTTCTAGCCATCCTGTTAGGCACTCTATCGACAAGGAGGTTAATAAACCGCTAAGTTAACAGATGAAAGCGATTAGCTAAGGCATCAAACACAGTGGCTATGAATATAAAACGCAACAATAACCGCTAACTAGCCTGCCAACAAGGATATTTTGTCATCACCTGCTCAAATAACGACGACGCTAAAAAGTGGTTCAACCATTGCCTCAGCGCCGGATAGGGTGAATCTTCAAACCACGCAGGATCAACCGCACAAAACTGACGAATAAAAGGCAAAATAGCCGCATCAGTCAAAGAAAAATGCTCGCCACATAAATAAGCGCTCTGAGTTAACAGGCCTTCAATATCAGCCAAAAACAGCTCACCTTGTTGCCGATAATAAAGCTCAGAATAAGCAGGATAACGATCCGCATATTTATATCTATCCAGATAGTATTTAAACCGCTCATCATTAACTCGAATTAAGGCTTTCGCATTAGCTAAGCTAGCAGCCTTAAGCCAATGTTCGGCATCATTCTGCTGTATAGCCCACAACATAATATCCAAACTTTCATCTAGCACCCTGCCGTTCTCAAGTTGCAAAACAGGCACCGTAGCCTTAGCCGAAATCAGCAGCATGGTTTGCGGCTTATTGCCTAAATCAACCTCCCTTAGTTCCACATCAATATTAGAGTAAGCAATAGCTAAGCGTGCCCTCATGGCATAAGGACAACGTCGAAAACTGTACAAAATAGGTAGGGTTTGTTTGGCACTTGTCATTAGATTATCCATACCCACTCATTAAAAAGCTATCTTGTAGCCAACACGATAAGATGACATGGACTCCTCCCCCGCCCCAACGGTGTCATAATGCACCAATATATTAACTAGGGCAAATAGGAGTCCATCTCATCTTCCTATAGCACTTCAAGCATATTTTGCCACTAACATCTCAGTAGCTCCTTTTTGGAATTCATAATCAACAGGAACGAATGAAATGCTAATTCCAATATCCTTTAAAGCAGATATCACTGGTTCGAGATGTGATGATTTAATATTATTACCCATAGAAAGTAACGGATATACGCGAACTTCGCTCGCCACACGACATAATTCTTTCATAGACAATAAATGTTGCTCCTGGCTTACATGTTCACTATATAAAAATAGATAATGTGAGCACAGTGCCAAATCAAATGCATTATCTTCAAATGGCAACCTAGGTAACGACGCAGCAATATATCTGCCTGACTTTCTACCTTCTTCGTAATCGTTTAGAAATATAGTCATTGCATCCATTCTAACTTTTCCCAGCTCATCTACATTGACAATGTTTTTCCAAACAAAATCATTCTTATTTTTAGAGACCTGATCTATTATCTGCGGATATACTTCATCGATTCTTGATCGGATTTCAGCTACATTAAACTCGTATATTGGATCTACCGATATGACGCTCCCACCAATTCTAGACCACTCAGCATTGAAACAAGCAGGACCATCTCCACAACCTAATATTTGTTTTGAAAAATCGAGCTCAGATAGACAAAACATGTCTCGGTACTCGTTTAATGATCTTCCCCAAGGCACTACTTTTAATAATTCCACTAGACTACATGACTAAAAAGCTTACCTAATAAGGGAACGACTTCAGCAACTACGATTAACGCCAACATCCATTGAACTAGTGTCAACTTACCATTAATTTCAGCCTTCATTTCACGCAATTGACTCTCAACACGCTCTATATCATGCTTTGTTGCCATTTCTGCTGTTCCAAGAGCCTCTTGCAAGGCTTCGGATTCGGCTTTAGCCTGTAAATCAGACACGCCAGCGGCTTTGAGCTTTTCAACAAACTTCAAAGTATCAAATGTAATCGTCGCCATAACAATACTCCAGTCAATTTAATAGGCAGCCAGTTTAACCCGTAAGGCGGATTCGCGCCAACAATCCACCACAAGCGTCACATTAACATCATAGAATGATGACACTCTATTAAAAATCCCGCTGATTAACTACCCGTATCCTAAACAACCCATCTTGCACCTGCTGACAAAAACCTTGATCGATAATCTGCTGTGCTGCCAGTTGTTCTAAACTGGCTTGCGGATCAATGACCGCTGATTTAACCAAAATAAGTTCTGTGGAGGACACTTGTTTAGCTAACCAAGCGGCTAAACTGTCTGAGGTGATATCCCATGTCGCTGGAATAGCCGCTTGGTCGAGTTCTGCACTATTAGGTGACCAGATGAATGTTTTATTTAGATATAGATCTTGCTGCATGTCCGACAGACTGCTTACGATAGGCCATTGCGGCGCTAGGCCTTTAAACATTAAGGCCATTTGTTGCATGGCTAAAATGGCCATGTGATGGGCCGTAACTTCATCAAATTGCCATTGCTGTTGTGCGAGTCTGACTTGATCGGCAAAGGCACCACCGCCTGGGACGATGATCACTGCCCTGCCTTGATAACGTAACTCTATTTTATTAAGGCAATTAATCAGGGCTTTAGAATGCGTTAAGCTACCGCCCAGTTTAATAACAATCACGAAACCGTCAATTCCTTTAATAAAGCTAGCATGGCGGCGGCTTTATCAAAACTTTCTTGATATTCATCTTCAGCCACTGAATCATGAACAATACCGCCACCCGCCCAGCAGCGTATGGTGCTATTGGCATGGACCAGCGTTCTTATGGCAATATTAGTATCCATATTGCCATTAAAACCGATATAACCAATCGCACCACAATAAACACCACGACGATGCGGCTCTAATTCTTCAATAATTTCCATAGAGCGAATTTTAGGCGCACCGGTAATGGAGCCACCTGGAAAACAGCTTTTTAATAAATCACAGGCATGCTGATCTTCTGTTAGTGTGCCTGTGATGGTACTGACTAAATGATGTACTGTGGCATAACTTTCTACCTCGAAAATAACAGGCACTTTAACCGAGCCTTTGATACAGGTTTTACTAATATCATTACGCAGCAAATCAACAATCATTAAGTTTTCGGCTCGATCTTTAGCGCTAGCTTCTAAAGAGGCTATTTGCTGTTGATCTTCTAGCTCATCTTGTTTTCTAGGACGCGTGCCTTTGATGGGCTTAGTTTCGACTTGCCCTTGAGTGAGTTTTAAGAACCGTTCCGGTGATGAGCTTAATATTTGTACTTCGGGTAAGTTAAGGTAACAACTAAAAGGGGCTGCATTCTGCTCACGTAGCTTTTGATACGCTGCCCACGGCTCGCCTTTGCAATTCGCTACAAAGCGCTGGGTTAAATTAACCTGATAACAATCACCTTCTTTCAGATAATACTTAATACGATCAAAGGCCTGCGTGTAAGCTGCCTGAGTCATATTAGAACTGATATTACTGAGCACAGTAAATGCTGCGGGTGCTTTCAATTCAGATAACTGGCTAAATTGTATAATTAAATCTTGCCATAAACCTTCCTGACAATCATGTCCAACCAGAAAACTCTGCTGTTCTTGATGATCGACAATCAACGCCCACTGATAAATGCCTACGGCCATTTCGGCAATCAGTTCTGCATCTTCGGCAATCACAGATAAATTTTCTAAGCGACGCGCCAAATCATAAGAAAAATAACCTATAGCACCACCTGTAAAAGGCAGCTCAGCAAACCCTGTTAGCTCTGGCAACAACTGTTCTTTTACTAAAGAAAAGGGATCTTGCACAGAGATATAAGTCAAATCATCACGAGTAATAATTGTTTTATCACCATGCGTTACCAGTGTGCAAATAGGATCGGCAGCAATGATATCGTAGCGACCCTGTGTACTGTAAGGATAACCACTATCCAAAAAAACCGACCACGGCCGCTGGGCAATGGCAGAAAACAATAAAGAACTATCAGGAAAATAAGGTAGTGATGCTATACGTTGCTTGCTAGATGACATTTAATTGCAATTGGATGGGGAAACAACAACCTCGATACTATTTAACTGAGTATACGAGAAAAAGTAGGTCGGGTTAGCGATAGCGTAACCCGACACAATGCGCTACGAAATGTCGGGTTACGCTATCGCTAACCCGACCTACCTTAGCCTTTATTACAAACAACGCTTCATAGCCACGCCAATATCTGTCGGTGTATTAACCACTTCAATACCTGCTGCTTTTAAGGCGGCTATTTTTCCTGTCGCAGTGCCTTTTCCGCCGGTGACTATGGCTCCGGCATGACCCATACGTTTACCAGCGGGGGCTGTTTGTCCGGCTATGTAAGCAACTACAGGCTTAGTGACATGAGCTTTAATATAGTCAGCGGCGGCTTCCTCTTCCGTTCCACCTATTTCACCGACCATCACGATGCCTTGAGTTTGTTCATCAGCCTGAAAACGCGCCAAGACATCCACAAAATTCATACCATGTATAGGATCGCCACCGATACCAACACAGGTACTTTGTCCTAATCCTTGCGCTGTGGTTTGATGCACGGATTCATACGTTAACGTACCCGAGCGTGACACAATACCAATTACTCCAGGTAGATGGATTTTACCAGGCATAATACCTATTTTACAGGCACCTGGGGTAATCACGCCGGGACAATTAGGACCTACTAATAATGAGCCTGTGCCTGCCATAGCGGCTTTAACACGTAACATTTGTAAAATAGGAATGCCTTCAGTAATGCACACGATTAATTCTATGCCGGCATCGACCGCTTCTAAGATGGCATCTGCTGCATAAAAAGGCGGCACGTAAATGACCGTGGCGATAGCACCGGTGCTATTAACCGCTTCTTGTACGGTATTAAACACCGGTAAACCTAAATGTTTTTCGCCGCCTCGATCAGGAGTCACTCCACCGACTAATTGAGTGCCATAATCTATAGCTTGCTGAGAGTGGAACGTGCCTTGTTTGCCGGTAAAACCTTGGCAAATGACTTTGGTGTCTTTGTTGATTAAAATGCTCATACGGCCTCCGCCAATGCCACGACTTGTTCTGCGGCATGGGCTAAATCTTCTGCTGCGTAAATATTAAGACCGGTATTACTTAACAAAGCTCTTCCTTGTTCAGCATTGGTGCCTTCTAAACGTACCACTACCGGAACAGCAACGTGAATTTGTTCTATGGCCGCTAAAATACCGGCTGCAATCACATCGCATTGCACGATACCACCAAAAATATTAACTAATACCGCTTTAACACTGGTATCTGACAAAATCAATTTAAAGGCTTCACAGACTTTTTCAATATTAGTACCGCCCCCGACATCTAAGAAGTTAGCAGGCTGACCGCCTTTTAATTTAACTAAATCCATAGTCGCCATCGCTAAACCTGCGCCATTCACCATACAACCGATATTTCCATCCAAGGTGATGTAATTTAAACCGAACTGCTGAGCTAGATTTTCCTTGTCATCTTCTTGAGACGGATCTTTCATAGCTAAAATATCGGCATGTAAGGCCACAGCATTATCATCAAAATTAATCTTAGCATCTAAGGCCATTAACTCGCCGCTGTGCGTTTCTATTAACGGGTTAATTTCGATTTGACTGGCATCTTTAGCTAAAAACAAATCATACAGCCCTTGCATAATCTTACTGAGTGCTTTGATCTGTGCGCCTTTTAAACCTAAGGCATAGGCAACTTTTCGACATTGATAGCCTTGTAAGCCGGCCGCAGGATGTATGGCTACAGAGATAATTTGTTCGGGGGTTTCATGGGCGACGGTTTCTATATCCATACCACCCGCTGCTGAGGCGATAAAAATAATACGCTCACTGCCTCTATCGACCACTAGGCTTAAATATAACTCGCGCTTAATCGGATATATTTTTTCTATCAGCAGAGAATTAATCGGCAAGCCTAAGCTATCCGTTTGTATCGTTACTAAGCGTTGACCTAATAAAGCCTGACTAAATTCACTGACTTCAGTCAATGTTTTCGCCAGCTTTACGCCGCCCACTTTTCCTCTACCACCGGCATGAACCTGAGCTTTAACCACCCAACCCTCACCACCCAAATCTTGGGCAACTTGTAGCGCAGTCTCTGGCGTAGCAGCGTATTTACCCTCAGGTACGGAAATTCCATACTGTTGAAATAACTGCTTGGCCTGATACTCATGAATATTCATTAATTGCTCCTGTGACCGATAAAGGTCGGCAAGTTTATTACATCAATGTGGTGAATTTTACCCATTCTTGCCCCGACCTTAAGCTGGGATAGTCGATATTCTAACCAAGTCCCTGTAAAACACCATCGTTAAAACTTAAGTCGTGAGTATTTCCTCTTTAGGGGAAGTCGTTTTAACTGGATAATAGCTCTGGACAGTCGAGCAAGCAGCACGCTATGCTCTCAAACTATAACTAATATATCGAGTCTAGCCATGACCTTAACTCCTACCTTATTACCTAAGTTAATCACCGCCATCGCTGAGATATTAGCTAACCATGCCGATGAAGTTACAGAATTAGATCAAGCTATTGGTGATGGTGACCATCTGATTAATTTACAACGCGGCATTAAAGCCTTAACCGAAAAAGAAAATGAATTAACGGCATTAGATTGGCCTAATGCTTGGCAAAAAATAGGCCTGATTTTAATGTCAGCCATAGGCGGTGCCTCTGGCTCATTGTATGCAACTTTATTCATGGCCTTAAGCAAAGCAGCCAAGGATCATCCCTTAAACGTACAAAGCTTTGCTGATAGCTTTAATCTCGCCGTGGAGGCCGTTAAACACCGAGGTAAAGCAGAAGCCGGCGAAAAAACCCTGCTGGATGTTTATATACCCGTTGCTCTGTACTTAAACACAGCCACAGCGGCTAATATTGCTTTGCCTGAAATCTTAAATACTATCGTAGCGATTGCCATAACCGGCATGGAAGCTACCCGCGACATGATTGCCACCAAAGGCCGCGCGTCTTTTCTGGAACAACGCTCAGTAGGCCATATTGATGCCGGCGCTAAAACCGCTCAGTTAATGATTTCTGCTATTGTGGCGGTATTGATTACTGAATTAACAGCTCCAGCTTAGTTCAAAGCCATAAATCCTTCACAATTTATTATCCTGACTTAGATCGCAATCATTATTATCGTATTGCTGACATTCATTACTTGTCAGGTCTTAACTGTAGCCTAAAACTAGATCACTTACTGGAAGACTCATGCCGACTTTTGGAATGTTCATGTCGACTAATGGAGCGTCTAGGGCTGTTAATAGAAGGTCTACGAACGTGATTTTTAATATCTTCATCGGCCATGGAACATTTTTCTACAGGATTTAACCTTCGCCGGACGCTCATGCACTGTTCTTTAATAAGGATTAGACTTCTTTATACGGTCATAGACGTTCCAATAGTCGACTATAACGGTTCCAAAAGCTTAACAGATGAGTTCAACACCTGAATTAACGACTACTAAACCTTAGTAGAGGATCTTAGCAACGAAAGTATGGGCTGCGTGGTTTCCTGCCTCATCTTTTTCATGTATTTTTATGGAATTTACGATTAACAGCCCCAGCGTAATCCTGAGGTATGTACAGGCGCATCCCATAATGCCAACCACTGCTCTTCTAACAAGGTTAAGGTAATAGAACAACCCGCCATATCAATAGAAGTAGTGTAATTGCCTACTAAGGAACGGACAATATTGATGCCGCGTTTTTCCCAGTATTGTGCGGCTAAGTCGTAAATCAAATACAGTTCCATTAATGGCGTGGCACCAAAACCATTCACATGTAGCAACACCGATTGGCCTTTTTGGGGCTTTAAATCTTCATCAATCAGCGCGGCAATATGCTCTACGATCTCGGTAGCGGATGTTAAGTTTAGGGTTTCACGGCCTCGTTCACCGTGTATGCCTACGCCCATTTCCATCTCAGTATCGCTGAGTGCAAAGGTCGGATGCCCTAAGGCTGGCACGGTGCAACACCTTAAGGCCACACCCATCGAAGCAGAGGCTTTGTTGACGCTATCGCCTAAGGTTTTACAGTAAGCTAAATCGGCGCCTTGCTCTGCGGCGGCTCCGACTATTTTCTCTACGATTAAAGTACCGGCTACGCCACGTCGCCCCGCGCTATGGTTTCTAGGTAAAGCGACATCATCACTCACTAAGATACTGGCATTGGGTAGCTCTAGCATCTCGGCGGCCATTTCAAAATTCATGACATCACCGGCATAGTTTTTTACGATGAACAAAACGCCACCACCATTTTCAACAGCCAAGGCTGCAGCCAACATTTGATCAGGACTTGGTGAGGTAAATATTTGCCCAGGACAGGCAGCATCTAACATGCCTGCGCCTACAAAACCGATATGTAAGGGCTCATGTCCTGAACCACCACCCGAAATCAGGGCCACCTTACCTTGTCGAGTAGGTAACTTCCGTGTTACAAAATTCGGTGATGTATTAAGTTTGATAATATCAGCATGAGCTTTAGAAAAGCCCAGCAAGGTTTCATCCAGTAGGCTATCAACGCTATTGATAAACTTTTTCATAATTCCGGCTCCTGATTTATTTGAACGAAATGATTAAACCGATTGCTCACGCAAAGCTTTAGTCACCGCACGAATGTCCGCCATCACCCACGTAGGTTGATAGCCTGAATCTTGTAAATCGGCTTCAGAAGATATGCCCGTTAGCACCATAATGCTACGTATGCCGGTACGCACTGCGCCTAGTATGTCAGTCTCTAAACGATCACCTAGAGCAACTGTTTCATCGGGGCTAATACCCAATAACCCTAAAGCCTGTTGATAAATAATAGGTTCTGGCTTGCCGATAATGGTCGGTGATACTCCGGTAGCTACTTCGAGCGCCGCAAGAATAGCGCCATTGCCATGCGTAATACCATGTTCGGTAGGCAATGTGGTATCGGCATTAGTGCCTATAAAAGATGCACCTGCACGAATGTTGAGACTAGCTGTGGCTAATTTAGCCCATGTTAGGGTTTCATCTTTACCGCAGACCACAATATCTGCGCCTTTTTGCTCTGGCTTATCACTGTTATCAACTTCATAAAGTCCGGTCAGAGTAAAGCCAAGGTCCAATAAGGGCTGGGTTGCCCCATCTTCTCCCACTACAAACACTCTTGTTTCTTTAGGATTTACTCGTTCACTCAAATAAAGTGCAGTCGCCATGCCTGAGGTTAAGATTTGTTTTTGGCTCACAGTAACGCCCATGTTTGCCAACTTCGTCACATATTGTTCGGGTGTTAAACTTGCGTTATTAGTCGCCAGAATATAACGGATATCCAAATCATTAAGGGTTTTAAAAAACTCGACTAAACCCGGCATCGCTTGTGTACCATGCCATAACACGCCATCCATATCAATGATCAGTGCACGTATATTTTTAAAAGATTCCATGATGGTGAGTTCTCGCTAAGTTTTATAAGGTTCATTTGATCTAGTCGGCTATTCCTCTATTACCAGAATAGCCCTAAGTGGGCGATATTGTAGTAAGTCGCAGCTTAAATGTCTTTTAACATTTCCAGTCTATTGGCAAACTTAAAATCATGTTAGTAAACAGACTCGCACGAATCACTCAGTACGGATAGAATAGGCGGCTTTACTATCTTTCTATTTGAGTGTGTCTGCATGACGTTTAATACTTTTTTTTTGAGTCTTTGTCTATTCGTTTCAAGCAACAGTTTTGCCGTAGAAAAAACCCTGTTACGCATAGGTGTTCAAGCAGCCGGCACCTTGGAATGGGAATTGGCAGCCCTACAAAATGACCCTCAACTCAATGCATCTGACTTTCAATTAGAACTACTCCCTGTCGCTAATGCCGAAGCCGGAAAAATTGCCCTGCAATCAGGTGCAGTCGATATGATCGTTTCTGATTGGATATGGGTTTCTAGCTTACGCGCCACGGGAGCTGATTTTACTTTCTACCCTTACTCAAACACCTCAGGTGCTTTAATCGTTGCAGAAAACAGTCCTATCCATACCATTAACGACCTTAAAGGTATGCGTTTAGGTATAGCCGGCGGTGAACTAGATAAAAACTGGATATTGTTGCAAGCTTTAGCACAGAAAGAATCACTAGATTTGAATGCCTCGGTCGAAAAAACCTTTGGAGCTCCCCCTTTAATCAATGAGCAACTCAAACAAGAACGTGTAGACGCTGTGCTGACTTTCTGGCATTTTGCAGCCCGACTGGAAGCACAAGGTTATAGACAAATCATTGACGGCAAAGGTATTTTAAAGGGGCTAGGTATTGCTGAAAATGTACCTAGCATCGGCTATGTATTTAAACAAAGTTGGGGTGTGGCGCATCAAGCAGCACTTAATAGTTTTTTAAATGCGACAAAACTTGCCAAAAATCGTTTATGTACGTCTGATAGCGATTGGAAAAAAATCATACCCTTAACTAAGACTGAAGACTTACCCACCCAAGTCATATTGCGTCAACGTTATTGTGAAGGAGCAATTGAGCAATGGGGCGACAAAGAGCAGCAAGCTGCGGCTCGTATTTATAGTTTACTGCGCACCTTAACTAATAATCGATTAACAGGTGCTTCAGAAACGTTACAAGTAGGTACCTTCTGGTCTCAACCCTAATTCAGATTTATTTTGAAACTTAATAAGCAGCTCTTACCGCTCTTATCATTACTGGCTTTTTTAGCCATCTGGCAAGGCAGCGCGATTTATATAAACAACCATACCTTGCCAACACCCACCGCCGTGGCTTTAGTGTTTTGGCAAGCTTGTGTCTCAGGACAACTGCCTTTTCACTTAGGTGTGACCTTACTCCGTCTGCTCGTTAGTTTCTCTATCGCCATGTTATTAGGCAGCGCTATCGGTATCGTCCTAGGTCGTCATAAGAAACTGGATGCTTTTTTTGATAACTGGCTGGTGATATTTTTAAATGTTCCGGCGCTAGTCACTATTATCTTGTGCTATGTCTGGTTTGGTTTAATCGAATCGGCAGCGATCTTAGCGGTAGTGATTAATAAGTTACCCAGTGTCATCGTTACCATCCGTGAAGGCGCGCGTTCGTTAGATCAAGATTTATTAGACATGGCGCGTTGCTTTGGTTTTAGTCAGCGTAAAACCTTGATTCATGTTATCTGGCCACAACTCCATCCTTTTGTCATGGCGGCCACTCGTTCTGGCTTAGCACTTATCTGGAAAATCATTCTGGTCGTAGAGTTATTAGGTCGCAGTAACGGCATGGGTTATCAACTGCATTTGTTTTTCCAGATGTTTGATGTCGCCAGCATATTGGCTTATACCCTCGCCTTTGTTGGCGTTATTCAACTGATAGAACTCATTATTTTAAAACCTTTAGATAGAAAAGCACTCAGGTGGCGAAGGTGAGTGACATCCAAATCAATATCATTAATAAGACCTATCCCGCCATAGAACAAGCTGGATCGCATACCGCTATTGCTGATCTTAATTTAAGCCTTAAATCGGGAGAATTTATTTGCCTAGTCGGGCCTTCAGGTTGTGGAAAAACCACTTTATTAAATATCATTGCTGATTTAGATAATGATTACCAAGGCAGCATAGGTCTAAGCCAACAATCCTCAAGACCTAAAATCGGTTATATCTTTCAAAATCCTCGCTTATTGCCGTGGCGCACGGTACGCGAGAATATAGAACTAGTCCTAGAAGATCCGTTATCCGTAAATATCATAGATAGCTTGCTTGAGGTGATGCAATTAACACCATCACAACATGTTTATCCAGAACGGCTATCTTTAGGCATGAGTCGCCGAGTTTCTATCACTAGAGCCTTCGCTGTTGATCCTGACCTATTGCTAATGGATGAACCTTTTGTATCACTTGATGCCCCTACCGCACGTCAAGTCAGAGCCCTATTGCTAAGCTTGTGGCAACAACGCCCACATACAGTATTATTTGTCACTCATGATTTACGTGAAGCCATTGCGCTGGCAGATAGAATCATTTTTTTATCAGCCTCGCCCATGTCTGTCATCAGCGAA
Source organism: Methylococcales bacterium (assembly GCA_003584895.1). Lineage (GTDB taxonomy): Bacteria > Pseudomonadota > Gammaproteobacteria > Methylococcales > Methylomonadaceae > Methylobacter_C. The sequence continues at coordinate 8,742 of QVQF01000111.1, read as the reverse complement.
ATCATAGTGCCTATTCCCAGAGCAGAACGCCATGACGAAACCGCTATAGAAACTTTCAGACAACAACTGATTAATGATTACCCAGCTATCAAGCAGTTGTTGTAAATGTTCTTTATCAGCGCCCTAAGCGTTGCTCTGTTAGTAAAACCTGTTGGGTAGTTTGTAATACGGTGTCAGGATTAAGACTCATTGAAGCTATGCCTATTTCTACTAAATAATCAGCCATTTCTGGATAATCGGAGGGTGCTTGTCCGCATAAGCCACAATGTTTACCATTCCGCTTTGAACCCTCTACTGCCAAACGTATCATTTCTTTAACACCAGGATCACGTTCATCAAAATCCTCGGCAACAATCGCAGAATCTCTATCGACACCTAAGGTCAGTTGGGTTAAATCATTGGAGCCTATAGAAAAACCATCGAAATATTGAGAGAAAGCATCAATCGAAATGACGTTATTGGGAATCTCGCACATCACATAGATTTCTAGTCCATTTTCGCCGCGCGTTAAGCCCAGTTTCGCCATATAAGCCAATACTTTTTGCGCTTCTTGCACTCGCCGGCAAAATGGAATCATTAAAATGACATTAGTTAGCCCCATGTCGTCACGTACTCGCTTCATGGCGGCACATTCCAATGCGAAACCCTCTGCATAAGCAGGATGCGTATAACGCGAGGCACCACGAAAACCGATCATAGGGTTAGCCTCATCAAATTCAAAGCCACGACCACCTAATAAGGTGGCATATTCATTGGTTTTAAAGTCTGACATACGCACGACCACAGGCTTAGGGTAAAAAGCTGCAGCAATCGTGCCTACACCTTCAGACAAACGCTCTATAAAGAAGTCTTCAGGCTTTGCATAGTTGCGTGTTAAATCCTTAATTTGCTCACGCTCATTAACATCTTGCACACGCTCAGGATGAATCAAGGCCATAGGGTGCGCTTTGATATATTCGGTAATAATAAATTCCATACGCGCCAAGCCCACACCATCATTAGGCAGAAAACTAGTCTTAAAGGCCAGTTCCGGATTGCCCAGATTGAGCATAATCTTGGTTTTCGGACGTTTCAATCCTGATAAATCAGTGGTTTTTATTTCGAAATCAAGAATACCGTCATAGACTTTACCGTTATCACCTTCAGCACAAGAGACGGTGACAGGCGTATTGTTTTTAATAGTTGTCGTGGCATTATCACAACCAATAACAGCAGGCACACCGAGTTCACGGGAAATAATAGCGGCATGGCAAGTACGCCCACCCCTATTGGTGACAATGGCCGATGCAATTTTCATGATCGGCTCCCAATCGGGTGTTGTAATATCAGCAACCAAAACATCGCCGGCTTTAAAACTGCCTAATTGACTAACATTCTCAATAATCCGCGCATTACCGGTCGCTATTTTACTGCCTACGGAATGACCCGTGACGATAGCAGTGGCTGTGCTCTTGAGTGTATATTGCTCAAGTATCATTCCGCTTAATTGGGAGACCACTGTTTCTGGTCGTGCCTGAACAATATAAAGCGTGCCATCAATGCCATCTTTGGCCCATTCCATATCCATAGGCTTTGATTGCCCTGCAATGGCGCTGTAATGTTTTTCTATCTTGATGGCATAATCAGCTAGTGTTAAAACATCTTGGTCGTTAAGGCAAAAACGATTACGTTCTTGTTCGGATGTCACTACATTATGAGTCGATTCACGAGTACGTCCATCGCTGTATATCATTTTTATTTTTTTGGCGCCCAAACTGCGCTTTAATACCGCACGATAGCCTAGTTCAAAGGTGGGCTTATGTACATAAAATTCATCAGGATCAACTGCACCTTGTACAACATTCTCACCTAAACCATAAGCGCCGGTAATAAAGACTACATCACTAAAGCCTGATTCGGTATCTAAGGAAAACATCACGCCACTCGCATCAAGATCTGAGCGCACCATCTTCATAATGCCTATTGATAAGGCCAATTTGAAATGATCAAAGCCCTGATCAATACGATAATGGATAGCGCGATCAGTAAATAAGCTAGCAAAGCAGCGTTTACAAGCTTCCAATAAAGCCGCTTCACCGCGTATATTCAAGAAAGTATCTTGTTGTCCAGCAAAGCTGGCGGTGGGCAAATCTTCAGCCGTTGCTGAACTACGCACCGCAACACTCATGTCATCACCATATTGCTGTTGCAACTGCGTATAAGCACTCAGTATTTGTGCTTCAAGATCAGCTGGAAACGTGGCCTTATAGATTAGGTCTCTGGCTTGACGAGCGCGGCTTGCTAAGTCGGCCATATTATCAGCTTGAAGATCATCTAAAATCTGATGTAAAGGCTGCCAAGCTTTTGACTCTGCCAGAAGATAACGGTAGCCTTCTGCCGTCACAGCAAAACCATTAGGTATCTTTATGCCTTGCGGAGTTAAAGATTGGTACATCTCACCCAAAGAGGCATTTTTTCCACCCACTAAAGGCACGTCATCTATGGTTAATTCATTAAACCAGCGTATATAGTTTGTTTGATCAGACATAACAACTCCTAAATATTATTGATATTTACAAAAACACAACAAGAAACTAATTAGTAAGGCATACGAATGGGATGAGGACATAATTAAAACTAATAATAGGGTTATTATACATAACCATATTCATTACTAGAGCTCAAGAAAATTAATTAGCAATACTATCAGTCAATATATGCAGCGGCTTGTCCTTACTTCTTATTCAATTCAACTCATAGGCATTCTGATAAGATTTAATCAGGGTATAATCGAAGCGACAAGACACCTACTCTGTCTATTTTACTTTTTGCTAATGAGTTTTGACCGTGTACCTTTCCGATAAACAAAAGAAAATATTAATGTTGCTGAGTGACGGACAATTTCATTCAGGCACCGAATTAGCAGAAGCACTAGGCGTTAGTCGTTCAGCTATTTGCAAGCAATTTAAAAGCTTATCGGAACTTGGTATACAGCACTCCGCTATTAGTGGCAAAGGTTATCGGCTGGATTATGCCTTAGAATTATTAGACTTAACAACCATAACCCAAGGACTTAGCCAAGAACATCAACGCTTAATATCTATACTAGAAATTCACGACAGCATCAATTCAACTAATAGTTATTTAGTTGACCATGCTCAAAAACAGGCAGCATCAGGCTTTGTCTGTTTTGCAGAACATCAATCCTCTGGAAAAGGTCGACGCGGAAGAACTTGGGTTTCACCTTACGGCAGTAACTTGTATATGTCGATACTCTGGCGTTTTCAACAAGGCGGAATCGCGGCTACCGCTGGATTAAGTCTGGCAGTAGGCGTTGCTGCCATCAGAGCCTTAAAGCAACATCATATAAATGATGTTGGCTTAAAATGGCCAAACGACATTTATAGCCAAGGTAAAAAATTAGGGGGCATACTCATCGAAGTATCAGGCGAGACTGACGGCCCTTGCTCAGCAGTCATCGGTTTAGGTTTAAATCTTTTTTTACCCGATTCAGAAGCACGAACCATCAGTCAAGCTTGGACTGACTTAACTAAGGTAATCGGAAGTGTACCCATCTCTCGAAATCAACTCGCCACTACTCTCTTAAGTCATATTCTAGATATTGTTAATGGCTTTGAAACTATTGGCATTCAACCCTATTTGGATGAATGGCGCAGTTATGATTGCCTGCAAGGACAAGCTGCAACGCTGTATATTGGTCAACAACAAATTAACGGTATCGTAGAAGGTATTGACGATAACGGACTCCTATTAATTAAACGAGCGGATAGCACTATCCAAGCGTTTGCATCGGGTGAAGTAAGCTTTAGTGGGACTATCGTATGATTTTATTAATTGATAGTGGAAATAGTCGACTTAAATGGGCAACTTTTCAAGAAGGCAAACTTCAGAAGAGTTACGCCTTAAATAATCAAACACTTAATGTTGATAATCTCATTGATGCTTGGAAGGATTTACCAATACCAAAACAACTTGCTATAGCCTATGTAAGCTCAATACCTTTATTGGATATAGTAAAAACAGTAGCGACTGAACTTTGGCCATATGTACCTTTCATTCAAGTAAAATCTGAATCTCAAGCATTTGGTGTAAAAAACGCGTATCTTCAACCTGAAAAATTAGGTGTAGATCGTTGGCTAGCACTAATAGCCGCACATAACTTTTATCAAAAACCTGCTTGTATCATTGATTGCGGAACTGCAATTACCATCGATTTTATCGATGCCGATGGGAATCATCAAGGAGGCATGATCAGCCCAGGATTAACATTAATGAAACAATCCTTAGCGACAAGCACCGATTTATTGGCATTTAATGAAGCAAGCTACAATATAGGACCAGCAAACTTTACTGAAGCTGCTATTTATAATGGCACATTAAGCGCAGCCACTGGCCTGATTGAACATGTATTAAGTAAACAAGAGCCATTACTAACGGTTATCTTAACAGGGGGTGATGCCAGCGTAATTGCTGAACAACTCACTATTAAAGTCATCATAGACTTAAATTTAGTATTACACGGCCTAGCCGTCGTAGCCTCTAAACCTTCGATTTGGGTTTAATCGTTATCTAACACATCATCTATTTTAGTTGTTAATCTGCTTAGGCATTCATTCAATCTTTGATTTAAAGCAATATTTTTATTTTTCATTAACTGTAATTCATGGGCTAAATTAAGTGATGCCATTACAGCAATTCTATCGGGACCAGTAATTTTCCCAGAATCTCTCATTTTACGCATTTGTACATCAAGTTGTTGGGCAGAAACTATAAGATCATCTTGTTCATCAGCATCACAGGCGATTCGATATTCTTTGCCCATAATCATTAATGAAACATAAGGCGTGTTGCTGCTCATAATTCTTGCTCCAATGCTTGTAAGCGATCAATCATCGCATCTAATCTTGCTTGAACTAAAGAAGTTTTTTCTAATAAGATTGCCTTCTCTTTAGCCAAGGTATCATGCTTAATCTTTAATCTAGCATTATCACGCTTTACGTCTAAATATTTATCAATAAGTTGATCTAATCTATCGTCCAAATCTTTATATTCAGGTGTGAGATATTTTTCTGTCATAGTGGCGTCTATCTAATTCAAAGTAATAAGCTGTAGGTTAGGGAACTTTTTGCGTAACAACTAAAGATATACATTAACGAATAATTATCACTTTAGCTATTAAAGTGAACAAATATTAACCTAGCTAAATTTCAATGGTAGCATAAGCACTATTTTTCTTTAAGTGACAGTGTAATTATTATGGCTTATAACGTCTGCAACGCAATTTTTTTACGATGTGACCCAGATCTTTCTGCTGCAGAAGCTCACGGCTTAGCAACAGGTATGCTTTGCGTCAGTGATCAAACTGAAAGCACCTATTGGTTAGCCGAGTTACTGCAAAATTCAACTCAAGTATTAAATAATGACAACGATATCTTAATAAGATTATTTGAAGAAACAAGACGATTACTCGCAAGTAATGACTTTGATTTTGACCTTTTTCTTCCTGAGGATGAAGTCGCTTTAACTGAACGAGTTGAAGCCTTAACAAACTGGTGTCGTGGCTTTTTATTTGGTGTAGGATCAGTAGCAACTGTAACTAACTGGTCAAAAGATACCCGTGAAATACTTAAAGACATTACAGAATTTACTAAGCTAGATATTGAGGTTGAGGGTGAAGAAGATGAACGTGACTTTGTTGAAATTACTGAGTTTTTAAGATCAGCTATTTTATTATTACGTGATGAGTTAACTATCGATAGCGACTCCACTAACGATTTATGGCGAGAAGACCATGAAACAAACTGAATTTAAAAAGCGTCGTAAACAATTATTAAATCAGATAGGCAAAGGTAATATTGCTCTCATTGCCAGCGCATCCATGTGTGCCCGTAATTCTGATGTAGATTATCCATTCCGGCAAAATAGTGACTTCTATTACCTCACTGGATTTAATGAACCAGAGGCATTAGCTGTCTTTATTCCAGGTCGAACTGAAGGCGAATACCTATTATTCTGCCGTAAATATGATAAGAAAAAAGCTTTATGGGAAGGTGCTCACGCAGGTATAGAAGGCGCGATTAATCAATATGCCGCTGATGCCGCTCACTCGATAGATGAAGTCAATGACTTATTACCCAAGCTATTTGAAAACAAAACTAAAGTATTCTATCCCATGGGACGTGATACTGAATTGGATCAACGCTTGCAAAACTGGTTAAATATTGTCCGCAGCCAGTCCAGAACAGGCGTAGAAACTCCTAGGGAATTAATTTCCCTAGACTATCAACTACATGAAATGCGTTTATTTAAAAGTCCTAATGAAATAAAACTCATGCGCCACGCTGCTGAAGTCTCTGCAATCGCTCATACTAAAGCCATGCAGGCCTGTAAAGCGGGTCGCTATGAATATCAAATAGAAGCTGATATTGTTCATCATTTCATGCACAACGGCTTACGTGCGGTAGCCTATCCCTCAATAGTTGCTAGCGGAAACAATGCCTGTACCTTACATTACACCGAAAATACCGGCCTATTAAAAGATGGAGACCTACTACTAATTGATGCAGGAGCAGAATGCGACCATTATGCCGCCGATATTACCCGTACCTTCCCCATTTCAGGAAAATTTACCGAACCACAAAAACAACTTTATCAATTAGTATTGGATGCTCAAACCGCTGCGTTAGCACAAATTAAACCAGGCATTCCTTGGAATAAGGCGCATGAGGCTTCGGTTGAAGTCATTACAGAGGGTTTAATCACCTTAGGCATACTCAAAGGAAAATTAAAAAAACTCATTAAAGACGAAAAGTACAAGCTTTTTTATATGCACCGCATTGGTCATTGGCTAGGAATGGATGTACATGATGTCGGTGCTTACAAAGTTAATCAAGAATGGCGACTCTTAGAAAAAGGCATGTTACTAACAGTAGAGCCAGGCTTGTATATTCCAGCAGATTGCAAGGAAGTTGAAAAAAAATGGCGTGGTATAGGAATCCGTATTGAAGATGATGTACTAGTCACCGCGGAAGGCCATGAAATATTAACGAATGGCGCACCAAAAACAATATCAGAAATAGAAGCTCTCATGCAGGATAATTAATGCAGCAAGAATATGACATTGTAATAGTCGGTAGTGGTTTAGCAGGTAACTGCTTAGCACTTATGCTTAAAAACACAGGACTACGTATTGCTATTGTTGAAGCGGCTACTCGCGAACAATTATATACTTCTCCTACTGGAGACCGGGCATTAGCTTTGGCAGCAGGAACAGTGCAGATATTAGATGCATTAGGACTTTGGCAAGGCATTAATAAGAATGCAACTGCAATAAAACAGATTCACATATCTGATCAAGGGCATTTCGGAAAAACACGTCTTTCAGCCCAAAAAGAACAGGTAGAAGCCTTAGGTTATGTGATAAGTGCCCGTGACATAGAAACTCATATTGCAAATCTAGTCTCTGAATCTACTATTGAACTCATTACACCTGCCCGTGTTGTTGGCCTGATGTCTAGTGACAATGAAATATTTATTAATCTAAAACAAGGAACTGAATCTTTAAACATAACAGCTAAATTATTAGTTGGAGCAGATGGAGGCTTATCATCAGTACGACAATTAATGGGTATTACTCAGAATGTTACCGAATATGGTCAAACTGCACTAGTAACAACGATTAAATCAACACTGGCAAATAATAACACGGCTTTTGAGCGCTTTACGGTTTCTGGGCCACTTGCCTTATTGCCAATTAGTAGTCATGAATGTTCAGTCGTTTGGACACGTAAAGATGAAGATGTGAATGCACTTATGTTAGGTAGTGAGATAGATTTTATTGCCGAACTACAGCAATGCTTTGGATATAAGCTTGGTCAACTTAGTTTAACAGCACCAAGACGTGCATTTCCTTTGTCTCTGATACGCGCAGAACGAATGTTCGTTGGCCGAACAGTCATTATAGGCAATGCTGCACACCAATTACATCCAGTAGCAGGACAAGGATTTAATTTGGGTTTTCGTGATGTAGTTCAACTTGCAGAACAACTTATTAAACAACATGAAATCAACCGCGATGTTGGTGACGAAGATTTTCTAAAAAATTATGCTAATACTCGCAAACAAGATCATGATCGAACTATAGGATTTACTGACATTGTGGTCAATGTGTTTTCAAATGAATGGTTAGCACTCATCACCGCAAGAAATATTGGATTAACATTACTGGACTATGTGCCTTCAGCAAAAACGTTACTTACACGCCATGCTATGGGTATAGCGTAAATAATAATTTATCTTGATTATAACGATGTATCAGCGGGTAAGATGAGCTTTTTATATTAGCTTAAGAAACTTACTAAGTTGTGATTTGTGAGCATCATAACAATAGTCTATGAATTAACCTTCTATTGATCTCACTCATGTATTTAAATAACCTATTTAGAAGGCAAAAAAAAACCCAAGCACTTGTGCTTGGGTTTTAATATTAAGAGCTTGGCAATTCCCTACTTTCGCATGGCAAACTGCCACACTATCATCGGCGCTAAACGGTTTCACTTCCGAGTTCGAGATGGGATCGGGTGGTTCACGTTCGCTATGGTCACCAAGCAAACTGGTGTAGTCGGTTTTCACCAACTGTCTTTCACAAATGCGCCTCTTTTCGCTATTTCTAACTCTTTTGGCCTTCGCATTTGCTCTTGGAAATCTGTAACGTCTCGGTTTTTCTGTTGTTTGCTTTTGTTT